>CAXREW010000243.1:0-9487 GCA_964229455.1 Flavobacteriaceae bacterium
CATGGATGTGCTGCCTTTTGATCGGGCGTTTTTTGCGGGCGGAGCGAATGGGGTTCGAGGGTGGACAGTGCGTGACTTGGGACCGGGTTTTGCCCAGCAAGACCTATTGGATGCAGGGTATGTTCCAGGCGTCGGTGATGTTCAACTCGATGTTGGCTTGGAGTTCCGCAAGGAATTGACAGACGTGTTCGAGGCGGCATGGTTCACCGATGCAGGCAACGTTTGGATCCACCAAACGAGCAGTTCTTCTCCCGCAGAGGAAGCGTTATTCACCCTACGCTCCTTGGCATGGGGCGCGGGATTGGGGCTGCGGTTTGACTTTGAATTTTTCTTATTGCGTTTGGATGGAGCGTTGCGGTTGTACGACCCTTCACAAGGCGAGCGTGAACGGTGGATTGGCCAAGCGTCGCCTCGTGGAATGGTTCATTTGGGAATTGGTCACCCTTTTTGAACAATTGCGTTCAGATTCCATGAAGTCTTTTACCTTTGATTTCAAATCAGACGAACATGGGTTGGTTTAAGCGGATTCAAGACGGTATCACGACCAAGAGCACGGAGAAAAAGGAAATTCCAGAAGGCGCTTGGCACCAATGTCCGGGATGCAAGAATGTGATCACTTCTCAGCAACACGCCGAACGCCTGAGCGTCTGCGATTACTGTGGACACCATGACCGCGTGGGCAGTAATACGTACTTCGATTTGTTATTTGACGAAGGCAAATACCGTGAGGTAGCCCCTAAAATCACAAGCGACGACCCGCTCCAGTTCAAGGACACCAAAGCGTACACGGACCGATTGGAAGCAGCCAAGAAGAAAACTGGATTGCAGGACGCACTGCGCACAGCTTCTGGCGACTTGGATGGGATGACGGTCGTAATCAGCTGCATGGATTTCCAGTTCATCGGCGGTTCCATGGGAAGCGTGGTGGGGGAGAAAATCGCACGCGGCATTGATTTGGCCTTGAAAAAGGGTTGTCCATTCATCTGCATCAGCAAGTCTGGTGGTGCACGAATGATGGAAGCGGGGTTGAGCTTGATGCAAATGGCCAAAACCAGTGCCAAGCTCTCGTTGCTGGCCAAGGCCGGTTTGCCCTACATCTCCGTGTTAACTGATCCTACTACAGGCGGCGTGACGGCATCCTTTGCGATGTTGGGTGACATCAACATCGCGGAGCCCAATGCGTTAATTGGATTCGCCGGACCACGCGTTGTTAAGGAGACAATCGGCAAGGATTTGCCAGAGGGGTTTCAGCGTTCCGAATTCCTCCTAGAGCACGGGTTCCTCGATGCCATAGTGGAGCGAAAGGAACTCAAGGCGAAGGTGGCGTTTAGCCTCCGTGCCATGGGGGATTTCGCTAAGGCAGAATAAAAACCCCGAAAGCATTGGATGGCGCTGTCGTTCATTGTACATTTGCACCTCAATTTTCGCATAACGAACATCAATTTGATTTCGCCATGTACTTAGATTCAGCAAAAAAGAAAGAGTTCTTCGCCACGTTTGGCGCGAACGAAAAGGACACCGGCAGTGCCGAAGCGCAGATCGCCATGTTCTCCTACCGGATTGCTCACTTGACGGAGCATCTGAAGCAAAACCGCAAGGATTACCACACACAACGCGCCCTGATCAAGTTGGTCGGTAAGCGTCGTAAGTTGTTGGATTACCTCAAAGCAAAAGACATTACACGCTACCGCGAAATCGTTTCAAAACTCGGTTTGCGTCGTTAATGATGATTTTACAAACGGGGGAGGCAATCGGTATCATACCATTGCCTTCTTCGTTTTTTTGCGTCTGCACCCAACGGGGTGAGATGCCTTAGGATGATTTTACAGGAAAGATGAATTACACGGTACACAACCACACCATCGATCTCGGCAACGGGCGCGAGATCACAATCGAAACCGGCAAACTTGCTAAGCAGGCGCACGGTTCCGTTGTCGTAAAGAGCGGCAACACCATGTTATTGGCAACAGCAGTTTCTGCACACGACGTCCGAGACGATGTCGACTTCTTGCCATTGACCGTAGACTACAGAGAAAAATACGCAGCCGCGGGGCGTTTCCCTGGCGGTTTCTTCAAGCGCGAGGCACGACCTTCGGATACGGAGGTATTGGTCATGCGCTTGGTTGATCGGGCACTGCGTCCAACATTCCCAGGCGATTACCATGCCGGAACGCAGGTCATGATCCAATTGATGTCTGCCGACGAAGAGGTACTGCCAGACAGCTTGGCGGGCCTCGCGGCATCTGCGTGCATCGCAGTGAGTGACATTCCATTCGACGGCCCCATCTCGGAGGTGCGCGTTGCGCGCGTCGACGGTGAGTTCATCATCAACCCGTTCCGTTCTGAGCTTGAACGCGCGGACATGGACATCATGGTCGCGGGCAGCATGGACAGCATTGTCATGGTAGAAGGCGAAATGAGCGAAGTGAGTGAAGACGAGATGGTAGATGCCATTGAAGCTGCACACGCCGCCATCCAAAAGCAGTGCGAAGCGCAGATTGAATTGGCGAAGAAAACAGGCCACTACGGCGTTCAGCGCGAGTACTCACACGAAAACCACGACGAAGACTTGCGTGCCCGCGTCAACGACGCCTTGGTCGAAAAGTTCTACGAAGCAGCCAAGCAGGGCAGCACAAAAGAAGAGCGCAAGGCGAAGTTCTCCGAATTGAAAGAAGCCTTTATGGCAACGCTCTCCGAGGAGGAAGCAGCTGAAAAAAGCTTCATGTTGCGCCAATACATCGGTGCAGCGCAAAAGAAGGCCGTTCGCGATTTGCTCTTGAACGAAGGCATCCGCCTCGACGGTCGTTCTTCAACCGACATTCGCCCCATCTGGACGGAAGTCGATTACCTGCCCAGCACACACGGCAGCTCCATCTTTACCCGCGGGGAGACACAGTCGTTGACAACGTTGACCTTGGGTACCAAACTTGACGAGCAATTGATCGACGGTGCGGTGGTTCGCAAGAATGAGAAGTTCCTGTTGCACTATAACTTCCCGCCATTCTCCACAGGAGAGGAGCGTCCATTGCGCGGCACGAGCCGTCGTGAGGTAGGACACGGAAACTTGGCTCTCCGTGCTTTGAAGCCGGTACTGCCTTCTACCGATGATTGCCCTTACACCATCCGTTTGGTCAGTGAAATCCTCGAATCAAACGGTTCGTCATCCATGGCGACCGTTTGCGCTGGTACACTGGCTTTGATGGACGGAGGGGTGCCAATCAAGGCGCCTGTATCCGGTATTGCGATGGGATTGATCACTGACAAAGATTCCGGAAAGTATGTAGTACTCTCGGATATCTTGGGTGATGAGGACCACCTCGGAGATATGGACTTCAAGGTGACCGGAACGGAGCACGGCATCACAGCGTGCCAAATGGACATCAAGATCAAGGGCTTGAGCTTCCAGCAATTGCGCGAAGCATTGGCCCAAGCACGCGACGGCCGCCACCACATCCGCAAGGAAATGCTCGGCAGCATCAGCGAGCCACGTGCCGATTACAAGGATCACGCACCACGAATTGTTTCTTTGACGGTTCCAGGTGAAGCCATTGGTCCAATCATTGGCCCAGGCGGTAAAATCATCCAGGAAATCCAAGCCGAAACCGAAACGACCATCAGTATTGAGGACGTTGACGGCAAGGGCATCGTCGAAATTGCCGCTTCGAACAAGTCGGCCATCGATGCCGCCCTCGCAAAGGTCAAGGCCATCGCATTCCCACCGACCGTTGAGATTGGCGAGGAATACGAGGGTAAAGTCAAGAGCATCATGCCATACGGTGCGTTCGTTGAGGTCATTCCTGGACAGGACGGTCTACTCCACGTGAGCGAGTTGGACTGGAAGCGCGTTGAGCGCGTGGAAGACGTCTTGAAAGAAGGCGAAGTAGTGAAGTTCAAAGTGGTCGGCCGTGACGAGAAGACCGGTAAGATCAAGTTGAGCCGCAAAGTCTTGTTGCCAACGCCAGAAGGTTACGTTGAACGCCCCGAACGCCCCCGTGGCGAGCGCGGACGCGGACGCGATGATCGCAACCGAGACCGCGGACCACGCCGGGAGGATCGCAGCCGAAACGATGATTAACATCCGTTCGGCAACAAACTTTCACCCTTTTCATTTAATTAGATACGACGAAATAAGAACCACACATGCGGCAGCTAAAAATCACCAAACAGGTTACCAACCGTGAAACGGCATCCCTTGACAAGTATTTGCAAGAGATTGGGCGTGTTGATTTGATTACAGCAGAAGAGGAAGTGGAGTTGGCGCGTCGCATCAAAAAAGGCGACCAGGTGGCGTTGGAAAAGTTGACCAAAGCAAACCTTCGTTTTGTGGTCTCCGTGTCCAAGCAATACCAGAACCAAGGATTGAGTTTGCCGGATTTAATCAACGAGGGCAACCTCGGATTGATCAAGGCTGCTCAACGTTTCGACGAGACGCGTGGTTTTAAGTTCATCTCGTATGCGGTATGGTGGATTCGCCAAAGCATTTTGCAGGCGTTGGCCGAGCAGAGCCGCATTGTTCGACTTCCATTGAACACGATTGGTTCGATCAACAAGATCAACAAGGCCTTTGCCCGTTTGGAACAGGAGTTTGAGCGCCCTCCAACAGCTGCGGAACTGGCTGAGACACTGGACATGACGCTGGATGAAGTGAAGCAAAGCATGAAGAATGCAGGGCGTCACGTATCTATGGATGCACCGTTGAAAGACGGCGATGAGTCTTCCAGCAACATGTACGACGTCATGCGCACCGGCGACACTCCTTCTCCGGATACCGAGTTGATGACTGAATCCCTGCGCAAGGAAATCGAACGTTCATTGCGCACGTTGACACCCCGCGAAGGGGACGTCATTCGATTGTACTTCGGCCTGAACGGTGAGCACCCCATGACCCTTGAGGAAATTGGTGAGCGCTTTGACTTGACCCGAGAGCGCGTGCGTCAAATCAAAGAGAAAGCGATTCGACGCTTGAAGCACACAAGCCGCAGCCGCATTTTGAAAAGTTATTTGGGCTAATCAGTGGTATCCAGCACCTGCCACAGGTGCCGGCACGCCAAGGAGCGGTAGGGGCTCCACCGTTCTGAGAACGCCACAAGTTCACGATCTGAAGAAGCCATGGATAGGCCGTACAGCCGCTCCATGGCTTTTTTGATGCCCAAATCTCGAGGCGCGAATACATCTGGTCGTCTGAGGGTGAAGAGCAAGAACATCTGTGCAGTCCATTCACCGACACCTTTGATCGCTGTGAGCGCTTTGATTACTTCCTCGTCTTCCAGTTGTTCCAGGTTGTGCAATTCGGCTTGGTTGTTCCAAGCTTCGGCCAGCGCTATGATGTACGTCACCTTCTGACCGCTCAATCCCAAGGTGCGCAGCTCGCTGACCGCTGCCTCCAACACCACATCAGGCTCTAATCCTCCGCACCCTTCAGCCCACACCTCAAACCTCCGAGCGATGGTAGCCGCTGCTTTGGTGCTCAGCTGCTGCCCAATGATGGTACGACACAGTGCATCAAAGTGCGGGCGTTCCGGCTGCCAGGGTAATTCACCGTGGTGATTGACTTCCTTGAGAAGGGCCGGGTCCGCGTGGCTGAGGTGTGCAATGAAAGCCGCATGAAGTTCGTTCATACGGTGAATATGCATCATCTTTGCCCTTCATGAACACACTGCACAGCTTGCTTCAGTCCATGCGTCTATTCACGGTTCTCATCACGGCTGGTATTTTGGTTTTGGGTGTGTTTGCCTCCGGCTGTGGGAAGGTGCAGTTTTCGGACGACCCGTCCCTGCAATTGGAGTTCTCGGCTGACACCATTTTGTTCGATACGGTTTTCACGACCATTGGTTCAGTGACTTTGCCATTGAAGGTGTACAACCGCAACACCGAAGCGCTGCGCATCGACGAAATTGAATTGGTGGGGGGCAGCGATTCGCCGTTTCGTGTGAACATCGATGGGGAAGTAGGTCCGAGCGTCTCCGACTGGCCGATTTTAGCTGAAGACAGCCTGTGGATCTTTTTGGAAGTGACGGTGGATCCCACGGCTGCATCAACCCCATTTATCATTGAGGATGAGCTGCGTTTCAACGCAAACGGGAATGAACAGCGCGTCGACCTGATCGCTTGGGGGCAGAATGCTCACTTCCACGGTGGCCTCGGTGAACTGAATCCACTGCCTTCCTGCGACGAAGTGTGGACGGATGATTTACCCCATGTGATTTACGGCATTGTCGAGGTGGAGCCGGGCTGCACGTTGACCATTGAGGAGGGCACGCAGGTACATGTGCACGACGGAGGCGGGCTTTTGGTGTACCAGTCGACATTAAACGTGGTGGGGGAGCTCGGCAATGAAGTGGTTTTTCAAGGGGATAGGTTGGAATCGAGCTATGAGGATGTGCCCGGCCAGTGGGGAATTGAAATTGACTTCCAATTCGAAACGGAATACGGTATTGAAGAAGTGACGGCGCAACGCGGAGGCATTTGGCTCTATGGCGGCGTAGCGTGCACAATGGATTATGCGGTGTTGAAGAACGGCACGATAGGATTGCAAGTGGACACCACAGGCACCGACCAGTCGCCGGCCTTGGACATTCGCAATACGGTCATCCATAACATGAGTGCGTACGGACTGTACGCGCAGGGTGGGACGATAGAAGGGTACAACAACCTCTTCTACGATTGTGGCCAATCCACGGCTGCCTTCACACTCGGCGGTGCGTACAAGCTGGACCACTGTACTTTTGCCAATTACTGGGCAGAAGGAGTGAGGCAGTCGCCATCCGTCTTGTTCACGGATTGGTATGAGGACATCAACGGGAACATCCAGGTGCGTTCGCTCGAGGGTTCGACGTTTAACAACTGTATTTTCTGGGGCAACAACTACAGCTTGACAGATTTTGATGAATTGGTGGTGAGCTTGCTCAATCCGCCGGCGTCGCCTTTCATCCGCTTTTCTGCAGTGGACGTGCAAGACCCGGATTTTCCACAGGAAATACTCGAAGCGACCTTGACTGGCAATGCACCTCCTTTTGCGTCCACCAGCGACCGCGATTTTCACCTGTCCTCGAATAATTCCTTGTGGAATGGTGGATCGTCGCAGTTTTCGATTGGCTTGGATCTGGACGGCTTGCCTCGGGCGATTGGACAGCCGGATATGGGTTGTTACGAACGCCAGCAATGAGGCGTTGACCTTTGATTTGCAACTTTTTCGGGTGATTTCCGTAGGAAGTCAACATGATGACCACTGGAATCCTCGATGCCTTAGTGCGGCTGTTTGCGCTTTTTGCCGCAGGCCGCACACCGCGTGAGGCGATGTACGGTCGTCAAGCCGCTGAGCGGTACCTGGCCGGGCGGTTGTCGTATGAATACACCCAGGCTTACCTCAAACAGTACGATGCGGAAATCGCACGCATGAACAAGCGCATGCCGCATTCCGACGATGAACGGTTGCTGGCGAAGCGACGTTCGAAGCTCTCGGTTCGGCTGTTGGTGCTATGCCAACAAATCATCGCTGAGCTCGACGCCAAGGACCGGTTGATTGTATTCGCCCGCCTCGCGGAAATGGCCAAGTCCACAGGGACGATCGATGATGCCGACAGTTTCCTCAATACCGTTGCCGACGCCCTTCACTTGCTTCCATCGGATTCGAGCGGATTGAAAGCGCTGGTCAAATGTGCCTCTGCCGATGGGTTGGAGGCTTCGTTGTTTACTGTGCCCCTGCCGCATGAAGAAACCGCCAACCTCATCGTTTGCAATGTGTCGGCGGATGACTTGTTCTTCATCAAAGATTTGGGCCGGGGCGATTTGAAATTGAATGGCAACCCCGTGCAACGGCAGTCCATTGCACCCATGGCGCAGGGCAGTGTCATCAAGGACGCATCGGGGCATGCAGTGTTTTTCAGTGATGTGGTGCAGTGTTGCAGCACGTGCGATCGAAGTGAGCAGCGCATGTACTTCGAGGCATTGAACATAGCGCACTTTTTCAATTACCCGCAGGAGGCAGCACTTCGCCCGCTTTCGATCAAAGCGCAATCAGGAGAGTTGATTGGCATCATGGGCGCAAGTGGCTCGGGTAAATCCACGTTGCTGAACATCTTGAATGGATCGCAGCAACCGACGTTTGGTGAAGTTTACTTGAATGGGCACTCCATTTATGAGGATGATGGGAGGTCGAAGGGAAGTCTAGGTCACATTGCTCAGCAAGACGTATTGATCAGTGAATTAACGGTTTATGAAAACCTCAATTTCAGTGCTGATTTGAGTTTAGGAGGTGCGACAGAGGAGGAGCGATTGGAGCGCGTTGAGTTGACCCTTCGACGCCTAGGCTTGTGGGAAATACGCGACCTCCGCGTGGGTTCCGTAATGGACAAAACGATTTCGGGTGGACAACGCAAGCGATTGAACATTGCCTTGGAATTGATTCGCGAGCCCGCTGTGTTGTTTGTGGATGAGCCCACCAGTGGCTTGTCCAGCCGGGACAGCGAGCACATCATGGACATTCTGAAGGAGCTGACGTTGCGCGGCAAAATTGTATTCGTCGTCATCCACCAGCCAAGTTCGGACATTTTCAAGTTGTTCGACCGGCTGCTGCTGTTGGATGTAGGGGGCTACCCTATTTACCAGGACAATCCATTGGAATGCCTGGCCTACCTCAAGCAGATGTCCAATCAAGTGCAGGCTTCCGACGCCATGTGCACTGCGTGTGGTACGGTCAACCCGGAGGAGATTTTTGATACGATTGCGTCGTGCATGGTGGACGAATATGGACAACTGACAGAGAACCGACGCGTTTCTCCGGAAGAGTGGAACGACTACTACAACATGATCCAGGAGGATGCCAACAGCGAGCGAAAGACCGCTGAATTGGAGGCTCCGCAACCCACGGTTGTTCCCGGATGGTGGGAGCAGTTCCAGACCTTCTGGCGCCGTGACGTCACGGCCAAACGCAAGAACAAGCCATACGTGTGGATGAACTTGCTCCAGGCACCTGCGCTGGCCTTGATTTTGTCGGTATTCACACGCTACCGCAGTGGGGAGGGGGAGTTCGTCTACCGATTGAGCGAAAATTTGCCGCAGTTCCTTTTCATCTCGGTCATCGTTTCGCTGTTCCTCGGTTTGAGCTTCAGCGCTGAAGAGATTTTCCGGGACCGCCCGACCTTGCGACGTGAGCGGTTTTTGCGGTTGGATTGGAATGCATACCTCGCTTCTAAGATGAGCGTCATGCT
The DNA here is from genome assembly GCA_964229455.1 of Flavobacteriaceae bacterium. Taxonomy (GTDB): domain Bacteria; phylum Bacteroidota; class Bacteroidia; order Flavobacteriales_D; family Sanyastnellaceae; genus UA16. The sequence continues at coordinate 9,210 of CAXREW010000243.1, forward strand.
CGGGATTTCTGCAGTCCAAAGTTTACTTTTCACAGCGATTGCGGTTGCTGTCCTGCGCATTCCAACAGGCGCTGGCATGCTCTTCATGACCTTGTTTAGTTTGAGTGCCTTTGCGAACGTGCTGGGCTTGAATTTGTCCTCTGCGATGAAGTCGGCCAAAACGATTTACATCATCATCCCACTGCTCATCATCCCTCAAATCATTTTTGGTGGGGCGATCATTCGCTTCGACCGATTCAATCCCATCTTCACCCAGGTGGACCGGGTGCCATTGATTG
>CAXREW010000244.1:0-3311 GCA_964229455.1 Flavobacteriaceae bacterium
ATTTTCAGTCCACCCCAGGCCCACAGCCAAGAGGAGGTACATGAGGACACTGCCGCCGGCAAACCATTGAAAGGCGCGCGGCAAGGGCATTCGTTCCACCGCAGGCCGCGGGTTGAAAAGGCAAACAGCCTCATAGGCAACAACGAGCAAAAACCACACCGCCAAGGGCAGCGTACTCCACCGCGGGTTGAGCACCATGCAAAATGCTACAGCCGCGGGCATCGCTTGAATGAGGCTGTTTGCCTTTTCAACCCGCGGCCTGCGGTGGAGCGAATGCCCTTGCCGTGCGCCTTTCAATGGTTTGCCGGCGGCAGTGTCCTCATGTACCTCCTCTTGGCTGTGGGCCTGGGGTGGACTGAAAATGAGGTGGCTGGTTGGTTCGCTTTGGAAGTGAAATTTAGCCTGCTACTTGTACCGCTGTTGATGCTGTGCCATTGGTATCGGCAGGGAACAAATGGTCTGGAGTTCGTGCCGAAAGCGCTCGCTGCAGGACTCACCTTGTTCATGGGTTGGCGGTTGATGCTTGCAGGCGTTAGTGGCGATGCACAGCTGTGGCGTTATGATGGATTGGCTGGTCCCTTCCATCCGACATACATGGGGCTGTACCTGGTACTCATGCCCTTACTGCTGAGTGAGAAGTCGAAAGGCTATCGGTTGATATTGGTCGTTACAGGGGTGTTTGTGGGCCTATTGGCGTCAAAGGCAGCATGGATCGTTGCAGCCTTGATATGGGGTTCTTTACTGCTGTTGCAAACGAAACGTCACGATGTTCGTCGATGGGGCATTGGGGCAGCGCTCGCGGGCATGTGCCTTGGCGGGTGGCTAGGCGATGGTGGAAGGTGGAGTGAATTCACTGGGTACGTATCCTCTGAAGTTGTTTCAACCCGTGTTCCTACTTCAGAAATTGCACCCGATCCCCTGCAGTTAAGTGAGCCTCGAGCAGTCAAAACGGGGTCCTCCGCGGGGCGCATGCAGGCTTGGAGCGCTTCACTTGAGGTGCTTAAGGCAGCTCCATTCGGCGTCGGTACGGGTGACGTCACGGACGCTCTGTGCGAAGTGTATTCGGAATCGAACAGCCAATATGCACTTGAGAAGCGGATGAATCCCCACAGTGCTTGGCTCCAACTCGCTGTGAGCCACGGCTGGATTGGATTGCTGCTGATGCTGTTTTGGTGGTTTGGTACTGTAGCTTGGGCATACCGTGCTCAACATGCTCTGCTCTTGACGTGGTCCGTAGCTTGGGTCTTGAACGGAACCATTGAAAGCATGCTGGAATTGCAACAGGGCGTGGTGCCTACTGTGCTCTTGTGCTGCGTGTTTGCTATGAGCAGTTCGCCCGCAAATGAAGCGAACGCCGATTAAGAAGTTGCGGCCGTTTGACCTACTGCCGGCGCTTTGGTGTCGCTGTGTCCATTTTTTGCAGCTTTCACAAATGCAGTGAACAAGGGGTGTGGTGTTTCCACGGTACTCGAGTATTCCGGGTGGAATTGTGAAGCCACGAAGTAGGGGTGGTCGGGGATTTCCACGATTTCCACCAGTCCCGAATCGGGGTTCTTTCCAGTGGAAACCATGCCCAGTGATTCGAATTGCTCGAGGTAAGCGTTGTTGAACTCGTACCGGTGCCGGTGGCGTTCTTCAATGGTCGCTGAACCGTAAGCGTTGAAGGCGTGGCTTCCAGGTGTCAATTCGCAGGGATAGGCCCCTAATCGCATGGTGCCACCCATGTTTTGAATGCTCTTTTGCTCTGCCATCAAATCGATGACGGGATCGGGTGTGTACTCTTTGATCTCTGTGGAGTGAGCGTCGGTCAATCCGATGACGTTGCGTGCAAATTCGATGACCGCACATTGCATGCCCAGGCAGATGCCAAAGAAGGGGATGCCCGTCGTTCGTGCGTATTGGATGGTTTCGATTTTGCCATCGACACCCCTTGAGCCAAATCCGGGTGCAACGATGATGCCATCGAGGCCGGCCAACTTTTCCGCGGCGCTTTTGGACGTGATTGATTCGCTGTGAATCCAATCCACTTGCACATCGACCTCTTGGTGGGCGCCCGCATGGATGAGCGCTTCCGCGATGGATTTGTAGCTGTCTTTCAGCTCCACGTATTTGCCTACTAATCCCACCTGTACAGTCGATTTCGGATGCTTGTATTGCGTGAGGAATTTCTTCCAAGATGCCAGGTCGGGCGTTTGGTCAGCGGCGGCCATGCCTAATTTTTCGAGCACAACCTGATCCAAACGTTCTTCCATCAACAGCAACGGTACGTCGTAGATGGTTTCCGCATCGATGCTTTGGATGACCGCACTGGGGGCGACGTTGCAGAACCGAGCTACTTTGGTTCTGACTGAATCGGTCAGTTCATGTTCCGTTCGGCACACCAGGATGTCCGGCTGGACACCGAATTCCAGTAGTTGCTTGACGGAGTGCTGGGTGGGCTTGGTCTTTAGTTCACCGGCTGCTGCCAAGTACGGTATAAGGGTCAGGTGCACCACCAAGGTCTCCTCGGGACATTCCCACTTCATCTGACGAACTGCTTCGATGTAGGGCAGGGACTCAATGTCGCCGACCGTTCCTCCTATTTCCGTGATGACGAAGTCGTAATTCGATTCGGCGCCGAGGATTTGGACGCAGCGCTTGATTTCATCCGTGATGTGCGGAATGATCTGTACGGTTTTGCCGAGGTATTCGCCTCGGCGTTCTTTGTCAATAACCGACTGGTAAATCCGACCGGTGGTGATGTTGTTCGCCTGCGTGGTTTGGACGTTCAAGAACCGCTCGTAGTGTCCCAGATCCAAGTCCGTTTCTGCGCCATCAACGGTCACGTAGCACTCCCCGTGCTCATATGGGTTCAGGGTGCCGGGATCGACATTAATGTAAGGGTCGAGCTTCTGAATGGTCACTGAATGGCCGCGTGCTTGAAGCAACTTGGCCAACGATGCGCTGACAATCCCTTTTCCAAGGCTCGAGCTTACGCCACCCGTGACGAAAATGTAGCGGCTGTTGCGCACCGTCTCCGGCAGCGATGAGATGGAATCAGAAGGGTTGTTTTGAGGCATGGTCCCGTATATGAATACGGGATTCAAAGTTAGGGAGAAATAACAGGCGCAGCAACGCTGTGAACAACTTTTCGGCCCCCGTGAATTTCGCCTCTCTTACTTGAGGTTTTGCGTCAAGCGGTCCACCAATTTGAATCCGCTGAACAATTCCTGTGCAACGATCCGGAAAAGGGTGTAGGCAGGGACCGCTAGGACCATGCCCAAAATGCCGGCTGCACTACCAGCGATGCTGATGACGAGAAAGATCTCGAG
>CAXREW010000245.1:0-2070 GCA_964229455.1 Flavobacteriaceae bacterium
CCGTTGCGCGGCGCGAGCTCGAATTTCACATTTCCGCCGCCCAAGGATTGGGCGTCGAAGAACTGAAGAACTGGCTCGCAGAATGGGGCAACGACAGCCACGCTTCGGACGCGCTCATGGTCACCAACTTGCGCCATTATGAGGCCTTGGTTGAGGCGCGAACCGCACTTGAAGCGACGCGCTCAGGATTGCAGAATGGCATCCCCGGTGACTTGGTCGCCAGTGACGTGCGCCAGGCGTTGCATCACCTCGGCAGCATCACGGGGGAGATTGACCCAGAGGACATCCTGGATCACATCTTCAGTAATTTCTGTATCGGGAAGTAACCCTTAAGCCTTGTTCACCTTTATGGCGGCGAGCCCGCGGGGGCCTTGTTCCACTTCGAAGGTGACGCGGTTGTTTTCGTTCAGCTCGTCGCCTTCGACGTTGTTGATGTGAACGAAGATGCTTTCACCAGAGCCGAGGTCGCGGATGAATCCGAACCCTTTGTCGTGGTTGAAGAAGGAGACGATGCCTTCGCGGATCTCGTCGCCTTCGATTTTTTCCTTCTTGGGGATGCCCAACTCAATGTCCTCGGCGTTGATTTCCTCTCGCTCCTCCGGATCGGGCGGTGTGTCGGTGATGTTACCGTACTGGTCCACGTACGCAATCATGCTGTCGTCGTCGAGGCTGCTTTTGTTTTCAGCCCGCGCCAACTTTTTGGCTTCTTTCTCTTTGCGCTTCTTCTCGCGCTTCAATTCTCGTTCTCGCTTACCGAATGATTGCTGTGACCTTCCCAGAATTTCTAAGTTTTTGCGTTAAAATCTACCGCAAGATAATGCAACAACAGGGAATAGGCGGGGGACCAAAACCCGACCTTTCACGATGCCATTGTGCAGAGAACGTACAGTCCAGCCGTCAAAAAGCGTGGCTTCCGCCCTACCTTCGCGGCTCATTTGCAGGCCTTTGGGTGTTAATACCTCGCCGCTCGCCTGCTCCGCTATCCCCCAACGTTTGGAACAATTTCAACGCCTCGGACTTTCGCAGAACGTCCTTCAAGCCATCGAGCATCTCGGATTCGAAACGCCCACCGACATCCAGGCGCAAGCCATCCCGCACTTGCTGAGTGGCGAACGCGACTTCATCGGCCTGGCGCAAACCGGGACGGGCAAAACTGCGGCATTTGGCCTGCCCCTCCTCGAGCGACTCGACCCTTCCCAGCCCCACGTACAAGCGCTGGTGCTGGCGCCCACGCGCGAATTGGGCCAGCAAATCGCCCAGCAGATTGAGCTGTTCGCCAAATACGACGAGGGCATCCGCACCACAGCCGTCTACGGAGGCGCCAACATCGCCACACAGATGAGTCAACTCCGCAAACCGTGCCAAGTAGTCATCGCCACGCCCGGCCGTTTGATTGACCTCGCCAAGCGTGGAGCCATCGCCTTGGACCAAATCGAATGCGTCGTCCTCGATGAAGCGGACGAAATGCTCAACATGGGTTTCAAGGAAGAGCTCGATACGATTTTGGCCATGACGCCGGATTCGAAGCGCACCTGGCTGTTCTCAGCGACCATGCCCAATGAGATTCGGCGCTTGGTCAAGCAGTACATGTCAGACCCGTATGAAGTCCGCATCGATCCGAAGACGGCCGTCAACGAGCAGATTGAGCACCGCTACGTAATGGTGCGCAATGCTGATAAGGCCGAGGCACTCACCCGGTTCATGGATTTGAACGAGGACCTCTTTGGCGTGGTGTTTTGCCGCACGAAGCGCGACACCCAGGAATTGGCCGAGGGGCTGATGAAAAAGGGCTACCGCGCCGATGCCTTGCACGGCGACCTCTCTCAACCGCAGCGCGACCGGGTGATGAAGCGGTTCAAGCTAAAGCATTTGCAGGTCCTAATCGCAACGGATGTGGCGGCGCGTGGCATCGATGTGCAGGACGTGACCCACGTCTTTCATTTCAACCTGCCCAACGACAACGCCTCCTACACCCACCGCTCCGGCCGCACCGCCCGCGCGGGCAAGAAAGGCGTATCCATCGCCTTCATCAGCCGACGCGAAAAGGCCGTCATTGGCCGAATGGAGAAC
>CAXREW010000246.1:0-3440 GCA_964229455.1 Flavobacteriaceae bacterium
GTGGCACAAGGCCCTTGGCTTCGGCGACGGCATGCACCGCTTCCACGACCACATCAAGTTGGCGCACTACGCCGACGCGGCTGCGGACATCGAATTCAATTTCCCGATGGGCTTCAAGGAGTTGGAGGGCATCCACTCACGCACCGATTTTGACTTGAGCCAACACGAGGAATACAGCGGCCGCAAGCTCCGCTACTTCGACCCGGAGACGCAAGAGAGCTTCGTGCCGTATGTAGTCGAAACATCCATCGGCCTCGACCGCATGTTCCTCGCCACATTGAGCGCGGCGTACAACGAAGAGACGTTGGAAGACGCATCGCAGCGCACCGTGTTGAACATTCCTGCTCCGTTGGCGCCGGTGAAAGCGGCTGTGTTGCCGCTGTTGAAAAAGGACGGATTGCCTGAGAAGGCGCGCGAAGTGCTCAACCTCTTGAAGCTGAACCACAACGTGCAGTACGACGAAAAGGACGCCATCGGTCGACGCTACCGCCGTCAAGATGCCATCGGCACGCCGCTGTGTATCACCGTGGATCACGACACCCTCACCGACAACGCGGTCACCATCCGCGACCGGGACACCATGGCTCAAGAGCGTGTGGCCATTGCTGATTTGGCTGCCCGCGTGGAAGAAAAAGTAGGACTCGCCCAATTGTTTGCCGACGCATGAACCTCACCGACCTCGACCTCCAAGGCCAGCGTGCCTTGATCCGCGTGGACTTCAACGTCCCGCTGAACGAAGCCCGAGAAGTAACCGATGATACGCGCATACGCGCCGCACTTCCCACCATCCAATACGTCTTGGAGCAAGGCGGTTCGGCCGTACTCATGTCCCACCTAGGCCGCCCAAAAGGCCGCGATGAGGAATTCAGCTTGAAGCACATCCTGCCTCGGCTCGAGGCGTTGCTCGGAAAGCCGGTCAAATTCGCTCCTGATTGCGTGGAAGACTCCGCACTGGACGTGACCCAATCTTTGCAGCCTGGCGAAGTTGCGCTGTTGGAAAACCTCCGCTTCCATCCAGAAGAAAAGGGCGGCGACGAGTTCTTCGCCGGTCAACTCGCCGAGAACGGCGACGTCTACATCAACGATGCATTTGGCACCGCCCACCGCGCCCACGCCTCCACCGCTGTCATTGCCAAGTTCTTCCCGGAAGACAAGGCTTTCGGCACATTGTTGGCGGGCGAAATCGATGCGTTGGATAAGGTCTTGGCCAACCCCGAAAAGCCCTTGACCGCCATCATCGGAGGCGCCAAAGTGAGTTCCAAACTCGGCATCATCGAACACCTCATCGGTCGCGTAGATCGCTTGATCGTGGGTGGCGGCATGGCCTACACCTTCGTGCAAGCGCAAGGCGGTTCCATCGGCACCAGCTTGGTCGAGCCGGAGATGCACGCCCAAGCCTTGGCCATCCTCGAGAAAGCGCAATCGAGCGGTACTGAATTGCTCTTGCCAACCGATACGTTGTGCGCCGACGCGTTTGCCCCGGATGCCAACACCCAGGTCGTCCCCACCAACGCCATTCCAGCAGACTGGATGGGCCTCGACATCGGACCCGAAACCACCGCGCGCTTTGTCGACGCGGTGCTGACCAGCAAAACCGTGCTTTGGAACGGCCCCATGGGCGTGTTCGAGATGCCAGCCTTTGCGCACGGCACCAATGCCGTCGCAGCCGCCTTGGCGAAGGCCACTGCCGACAGCGGCGCCTTCACCTTGATCGGGGGCGGGGATTCCGTTGCCGCCATCAACCAAGCGGGCTTGGCGGAGCAAGTCAGCTATGTGAGCACCGGCGGTGGTGCCATGTTGGAATGCTTGGAAGGAAAGGTGTTGCCCGGCATTGCCGCCATCCGCGACTGACCCGACTCATCGCTCGAGCACCTCGCTCATCACGAAGGAACTCTGCACCGTGCCGATGTTGTCCATCGCCGCGAGCTTACGTGCGATGAATTCGTGGTAGGCATCCATATCCGGCACGTCCACAGCGATGAGGTAGTCAAACGCCCCGGCGATGTGGTAGCAGCTCTGCACCTCCTTGAAGTCGCCGATGTTGGCTTCGAATTCTTTGAGGAAACGTGCGTCGTGTTGCTTCAGCTGAACATTGCAAAAGGCGCGGATCTGAAGGCCGAGCGCGCGGCGGTTGGTTGGGGCGGCGTACCCGGTAATGATGCCGTCGTGTTCCAACCTGCGGACCCGCGTAAACACCGCCGATCGACTCAGGCCGGTCTCGTTGCTGAGTTCCTGCATCGATGAGCGGCCGTTTACTTGTAGCAGTTCCACAAGCTGGCGGTCCAAGGTGTCAAGCGGGCTTTTCATTTGTTTCGTTTCAGTCGGATAAACGCATCTAATACAATACAAACGTACTTGATTTTTGAATTCTACAGAACAAATGCTAACTCCTGACACCTTATTCCGGCTTTTTGATGAAGTTGGGGCATGGCACACCGCGAAACCACCGCTCCATTCGTCGGCCACCACCCGGCCGACCACGAAGGATCCATCAAGACGCCCATCTACCCCACGAGCACGTTCAAGTTCTCCTCAGCGGAAGAAGGCGCAGCCCACATGGAAACCGCCTACGGCGTTCCGGGCGCAGCCACTCCAAGCGGCCCCAACGCCATCTACAGCCGTCTGAGCAACCCCACGCTCAGTGCTGCAGAACAGCGGTTGGCAGCATGGGATGAATCGGAGGATGCGGCATTTTTTGCGAGTGGCATGGCGGCCATCACCACGACGTTTTTGGCCTGGACCAGCGCCGACCGACCCTTGTGGTTCTGCCCCCCTTTGTACGGCGGTTCAGAACACTTCATCCGTGAAATCCTCCCCGGTATGGGTGTGCACGTAGTTGAAGTGGACCACCTCGATCACCTGGATGCCATCCTTGAACGCGAGGGCGGGCGCAAGCCGGGAATGATCTACCTCGAAACTCCGGCCAATCCGACCATGCAAATCCACCGCATTCGAACCGCGGCAGATTGGGCCCGGCAACACGAATCGGAAGACCACCGCATGATTGTGGGGATTGACAACACCTACCTCGGCCCCATCCTCCAACGGCCCTTGGAGCAAGGTGCTGACGTTCTCGTGTACTCGGCAACGAAATACATCGGCGGGCACAGCGACCTCATCGCCGGGGCCGCGAGTGGCAAGGCCGATGCCGTTGCGCGCATTCGCGAGTACCGCCACTTCCTTGGAGGTATGGCCGACCCAAATACGTGCTGGATGCTCATGCGCAGCATGGAGACGCTCGCCATTCGGGTCCGACACCAACAAGACGTCGCCGAACAGGTTTTTACCCATCTCCGCAACCACCCCAAGGTCCAGCGATTCATCAGTGCTTGGTCCGTTGACCTGTCAGAGACCGACCAGGCGGTCGCCGCAGAACAAATGCTCGGCGGAGGGGCCATGGCCGCCTTTGAAGTTGCCGGTGGACGTGCGGCTGCTTTCCG
>CAXREW010000247.1:0-5458 GCA_964229455.1 Flavobacteriaceae bacterium
TCGTATGAAGCGCTTACTTCAAGGTCACACGCATGGTTGTGGTCTGGCCACCTGCGTTCAATGTCACCAAGTAAATGCCTGCGGTTACGCCGTTGAAGTCCAACACGTGGTTGTGCTCACCGGCTGGCAACGTACCCAAGTTGTCGTTGATGACCTGCTCACCGACGAGGTTGTAACAACCAATGAAGCTTCAGCTGCTTCAGTTGTGGTGAACTGCAAGTTCGTTTGGTCAACAAATGGGTTCGGGAATACGCGGGTTACATCGCTGAGCGTTTGCTCTTCAATACCAACAGTCATCGTTGTTACGCTCATGCCAGCTGATTCTTCTTCGTACCAGTATGAACCGTCGTAGTCGTAGATGGTGCTGATGTAAACGATATCGTCGTTGTACGACTTCACCGTGCAGTATCCATCAATTGAACCCCAAGCTGCGCCGTTGATGCCGTCGCCGTATTCGTCGGAGATGGTGAACTCGTAGCAGCCTGTAGCTGGAACACTTACCCACCATTCAAAAACGTCGCCTTCACCTCCGCCGATAGATCCAGCGGCTACTGATTCTACAACGTCGCCCATGTCGTCGGTGATTGTCCAACCGATTTCCTGTGGCCAGTTGTCCACCATGATTTCAATGTGAAGCAAAGAGGTAGCGTCCGTTGCGAGGATAACGCCACCTGCTGAAGAGTTATTGACGTCGTTGTCGTCCGCAGAAGTGATGTTGATTTCGAAGTCAGTATCTGCGTCGAAGGTAGCCGTTCCGAGATCGACATTTTCAATACCGTAGGTCTCCAAGTCACCGCTCCAATCGTAGGAGAGAATGCTAGAACCGCCAGCTGACACTTCGATGGTGCAGGCTGTCAGGTTGTCGAGACCGAGGTTCATCATGTCAACGGACATGGTGACGGGCTCACCTGGACAAGCTGTCGTACCGCCGGTGTAGCTCAACAACGCAGGGTCGTTGGGCAATGAAGCCGCGGCACAGTCGTTGGCGGAGAAGATTGCGTGGTGATCCTCAACACTAGCCTGTCCCGATTCGGTCAACACGCGGTTGGGGCAGATGGTGTATATGGTTGGGTAGTACGCACCAGCGTATTCGTCAAAGATTGAACCACCGTTATCGATGATGGGGTAAGAAGTGCCGGTTACCCAGTCACCCTGTGTGGCCGTACCTGTGCCGTTCAAGTCCTCATCTGTCGTGGTGTCGTCTGCTTCGATGTAGAAGATGCGCAATTCGTCGGTTCCGTCAGGACCGTACAATTCGTAGAGCTCTTCAAATACACCGCTGGTGTGGTAGCTCCAGCAAGGGCCGCACCACGTCGCAGAAAAGTCGACGATTACTTTCTTGCCTTCGTCCAGTAAGTCGTAGAGGTTGTGCTCCACGCCATTGATATCAGTGGCGGTGAAGTCAGGCGCGATGCTGCCGTCAGGCAACTGCGCGAACGATGCTGTTCCGACCATCAGAGCAGCGATCAAAGCGTAAATGTGCTTCATGTTGTTAACGATTTGGTAGATTTAATTTCTCACTAAGTGTTCAAAAATAGGGTATTGCCCGCGATTTCATTAGAAACTCGAGGAGAAATTCACCTCGAATCCATTTGATGCCGGTACGGCGCGGCAAACCCCGCCAATGCAGAAGATTCCTTCCCTACGTTTTCCGTACCCAATGGATAGGCGATGCGGTCCGTCGATCCGCCCTACCGCCGCGTACAGGTAGTGCACCCGTGCGCTTTCATCCGGGTTGCCAAAATTGTACTGGTCGATTACACTGGCGAACCAATGCGGACTCCACGTGTATTCAGCAACTACGGTGGCCCAATCACCCTTGTCTTGTTCGGTGAATAACGCCTGAAATTCTGTTCGGAGGCTCTCGCGCTTCCGCGTTTTGATTTGCGTCTCCAGCACGTGAATATCAGCGTATACGATGCCCTTAAAGGTCGTGGTCACAGGCGTCGCGAGGGTGTTGAACTGAAAGTTGTAGTAGCTGTACTTCCACTTGAATTTTTTCGATTCCTTCCGGCTCACTTGCACGTTGAAGTCGCGCACGAATTTGGTCGGGCCGAAACCCCACGAGTTGCGTTCGTAGCCGTTCACGAGGCCTTCAACACCTGCGAGGTTGGTGGTATCTAAATCATTGGCCGCAGCGAAGTTGGCGCTGATTTTGGTGCCATACTTTCCACCTAGTTTGGTGCCTTTGGGGATGGTGTAGAAAATTTCGGCGCTCGCGCTGGACTCGCCAGAAATGACCGTGGCATAGGGGTACAAGGTGGCGGCCAAGTTGTACGTGTGCTGTTGCGTGATCGCTGGGATGTAATTGATGGGCAAATCGAAGAGGAGCACGTCGCGATCCGAACGGAAACTCATGTTGTCCACGGTTTTCGCGCTCAAGCTGACGCCCAATCCACGTCGGGTGTAACCCAAATTCAGCAAAAGCGCTTCTCCGTTGCGGTAGATGTAGCCGTTGTCTGCATTGGGGTCATTGATTTTGCCCGCGTACTCAATTCCGGCCGACCATCCGCCGCGCAAGGCATCCAGTCGGTACGACCAGGCGCCCACGTTTTCAGGCAGCGTCAACAGCAAAGAATCTTTGGTGATGGTGCCGCCCGCCTGAAACTTGCTGACGAAACTCGCTCCCAAGGTCACCTTGGTTTTCCAATCGTTCCCCCCTTGCTCAGCGAGCAGGTAGTTGAGGTCAACGGTGCCGTCAACGGCGCGCACGGTGCCGGGTCCGTTGATGAGGCGGCTGTCGAAGTCCAATCGTTGCCGACCATACAAGGCCTTCACCTCGATTCCGTCGACCGGGCGCAGGATGAGTCGAACGCCGTCCAAGGCGTTGTCAATGCCCAGCGCGCGCTCTTCATAGGCGCGGAGGACAATGCCGCTGCCGAATTGCTCGTAAAAGTTACCCACGGTGAAGTCCACCTTGCCGTCTGGATCGGCGTACCGCGCAAAACGATAGCCCACACCGCTTCCCTTGAAGCGACCTGGAAAACCGAGTACGGCGCTCAGGTAGGACTCGTAGCGCAAGCCGGCGGAGAATCCGCCTTGGTTGTAAATGAGGTTGCCGAAGGCATTGAAGCCTGTTTTTTCCGGGGGGACCATGGCGCCAATCGCAGGGTCTTCGCTGTAGGATTGCCACAGCATCTGCACATTCCCAGTGACCGTTCCGGCTTCTGAATCACCGCCTTGGCTCCAAGCGATTCCGCTCAAGCCAAGTGCGATGATGGAGAGGATGGCGATGCGCTTCATTCGACTAGCTTCAAGAGTTCCTCGTAAACCTCTTCTTCGTCACCGTCCGCGTAATTGTTGTGTTGCCAAACGATATCCCCTTCACCGTTGACCAAGAAGGTGTGAGGTACGTTTACCACTTGCATGGCGCGGGCAAAATCTTTGTTCAGATCAAGCAGCACGTCGTAATCCCACAGCACGCTGTTTACGTAAGGCGCCACCCGGCGGATGCTGCGTTGGTCGTCGATGCTTACGGCCACGATGTTCACTCCCGTCTCGTCCTGCCAGTCCTCGTAGAGTTCGGCGTAGTTGTTGAGCTCACGTTTGCACGGGCTGCACCAAGTGGCCCAGAAGCAAATCAGCGTGGGTTGCCCTTCCGTGGCCAAATCGCCAGTGGAAATGGTTTCCCCTGCGAGGTTCTTCAGTTGTACAGCCGGGAGAGACTGGGCTTCCGAAGCGCCAACGATCAACGTGAGTGCGCAGATGAGCATGAGGAAGGAGTGGAATCGAGGCATGGGGGAAGGGTGTTTCATTTCTTGCGAAGACAAATTAAACGGAAACTGGTTAAAGCTTGTCTTCGTCCAGACACAAAATCCACACCAATCTCGGTATCTTCGCCCCCATGAAGATGAAAACGCTGTTCTTTTCAGTCCTGCTTTGTGCGGTGATGAGCCCTGCCGTTTCGTGGGCGCAGCCAACACTGGTTGACCCGATTGAGGTCTTCGAAGGATCACTTGATGATCCGGAGAACGAGGAGATTGCTTTGCACTGGGATGTGACCAACCTGACAGATGACACGTTGAATTTGATGGTGACGCGCAACATCATTCAATTGGTGAGCCCCTACAACTTGCCTTACGATGAAGATGCAGCGGGCGCTTACGACCGCTTCTGCTGGGGGCCTCGTTGTTATCCTTACGGTCAGTTCAGCTCGTTCTCCACAGAAGGGTACTTGGTGGAACTCTTTCCCGATGAAACCGATACTACCTTCATTGCCGATTACTACCCGGCAGGCGTAGCGGGCGTGACCGCATTGGAGTACTGCTTCCACCCGGTCGGAGACATTGCGGCCGGTACGTGCCAGCAGGTCTTATACTGCCTCGATGCGGAAAACTGCGCGCTCAACGTGCAAGAGTCGACCATTGAAACCACGCCATTGTTCCCTCAACCGGTCACGGGTCTGTCGTCATTCCCTTACCAGTTGAACGGAGCATCACGTGCTGAAATGACCATCCACAATGCATCCGGCCAGTTGGTCGAACAGCAAACACTTCGTGCCCAGCAGGGCGTTGTGTACATCGATGCGTCTGCCTACCCAGTTGGGATGTACGTGTTGGCGCTCACGACTCCCGAAGGCGAGCGCGTAACCGAACAGTTTTTGGTTCAATAAGCCACCGAAAGCGCCATTTTTCCGTCCGCTAACCTGAATCGCTACGGATGAACCCATCAAGTAAACGCGAAGCGCTCGATTACCACAGCAGAGGCCGCAAAGGGAAGATTGAAGTCCTCCCGACGAAGCCGTATAGTTCGCAAAAGGACCTGGCCCTGGCCTACAGTCCCGGGGTTGCGGAACCCTGCAAGGCCATCGCGGAGAACAAGGAGGACGTCTACAATTACACGGCCAAAGGCAACTTGGTCGCGGTCATCACCAACGGCACCGCGGTGCTCGGTTTGGGCGACATCGGTCCGGAGGCGAGCAAGCCGGTGATGGAAGGAAAGGGTGTCCTGTTCAAGGTATTCGCTGACATCGACGTGTTCGACATTGAAGTCGATGCGAGCGACCCCGAGCAGTTCATCGCTACTGTCAAGGCCATTGCGCCGACGTTTGGCGGCATCAATCTGGAGGACATCAAAGCCCCCGAGGCGTTTGAAATCGAACGCCGGCTCAAGGCCGAGTTGGACATTCCCGTCATGCACGACGACCAGCACGGTACCGCCATCATTTCTGCTGCCGCGTTGCTGAATGCATTGGAACTGGCCGAGAAATCCATCAAAGACATCCGCATCGTCGTAAGCGGGGCTGGCGCAGCAGCCATGAGTTGCTTGGACTTGTACGAGCAATTGGGCATGTCCGCCAACCAGGTGGATGTGTTCGACAGCCGGGGTCACATCAACACTGCTCGCGAGGGGCTAGACGCCTCCAAGCAGCGATATGCCAACGATCGCCGATTCGATTCGCTCGCAGCGGCGATGAAGGATGCCGATGTGTTCTTGGGATTGAGCAAAGGCGGGTTGG
>CAXREW010000248.1:0-12662 GCA_964229455.1 Flavobacteriaceae bacterium
GGCATTTCGGAAGCCATCCGTCCGTCTGATCGGATGATCACGGACTACCGCGACCACGCTCACCCTTTGGTGCTCGGCACAGACCCAAAGATTGTGATGGCTGAATTGTACGGGCTCCGCACCGGAACGAGTAAAGGCAAGGGCGGTTCGATGCACATGTTTGATAAGGAACGCAATCTGTTCGGAGGGCACGGCATTGTCGGCGGACAAATCGGTTTGGGTGCGGGCATTGCTTTCGCTGACAAGTACCGCAACGAGGACCACGTGACGCTCTGTTTCTTCGGTGACGGTGCGGCTCGACAAGGCATCTTACACGAGACCTTTAACATGGCGATGACCTGGAAGTTGCCGGTCATCTTCATCGTGGAGAACAACAAATACGCGATGGGTACGTCCGTTGAGCGTACGTCCAACGTGACCGACTTGGAGCGATTGGGTGCCAGCTACCGCATGCCTTCAGCAACGGTGGACGGAATGAGCCCCGAGGCAGTGCACGACGCCATCAAAGAAGCCGCTGAGCGCGGCCGAAAGGGTGAAGGCCCCACGTTGCTCGACATCCAGACCTACCGCTACAAAGGACACTCGATGTCCGATCCTCAGAAGTACCGAACCAAAGAGGAGCTCAGCGAATACCAGGAGCTGGATCCAATTGAGCACGTCCGTAAGGTGCTCATCGACCAGGGATGGAATACGGCAGAAGAGCTAAAGGCTGTGGAGAAGGAGGTGAAAGCACAGGTGGAAGAGTCCATTGCCTTCGCAGAACAAAGCCCGTATCCAGAGGCCAGCGAATTGTACGAGGACGTCTACGCGACGGCCGACTACCCCTTCGTTCGCGATTGATAAAACGACGAGTAGAACACGACATACTTAGACAATGGCAGAAATTGTTCGAATGCCCAAGTTGAGCGATACCATGACAGAAGGCGTGGTAGCTTCTTGGCTCAAGCAAGTGGGAGACGAGGTGGAAAGCGGTGAGATTCTCGCGGAAATCGAGACCGATAAGGCGACCATGGAATTTGAGTCGTTCTTCGACGGCGTGCTGTTGCACATCGGTGTAGAACAAGGCTCAACGGCACCTGTAGACAGCTTGTTGTGCATCTTGGGTGAGAAGGGAGAAGACATTTCGGCGGTTTTGGAAGAAGCGGCCAAAGCTCCCGCGGCGGAGGCACCCGCTGAGCCAGAGGCCCCTGCCCCGGCTCCCGCTCCCACTCCAGCGCCGGCTCCGGCTGCTGCCCCGGCCCCAGCCCCAGCACCCGCGCCTGCACCCGCTCCGATTGCAGCAGCCCCGGCTCCAGCCCCGGTTGCCCCTTCGGCGAACGGTCGCTTGAAGGCCTCGCCACTGGCGCGCAAACTGGCAGAGGAACGCGGCTTGAACGTCTCCATGATTCCCGGTTCCGGTGACGGTGGACGCGTCGTAAAGCGCGACGTAGAAGCGTACCAAGCCCAAGGTGCAGGTGCGCCGGTTCAAGGCATAGAGCGATTCACAGAAGTCGGCATCAGCCAGATGCGCAAAACCATTGCCCGCCGTTTGTCGGAGAGCAAGTTCTCCGCTCCCCATTTCTACTTGACGGTAAGTGTGGACATGGGTGCAGCAATGACCACGCGCAAAGCCATCAACGATGGAGGCGAGGTCAAAATCAGCTTCAACGACATGGTTGTGAAGGCTGCGGCCTTGGCATTGAAGAAGCACCCGGTCGTCAACAGCAGCTGGTTGGGTGACCGCATCCGATTCAACGAGCACGTCCACATCGGAGTAGCGGTTTCAGTCGATGAAGGACTGTTGGTCCCCGTGGTTCGCCACGCCGACTTGAAGCGCATGTCCCAGATCGGTGCGGAGGTGAAAGATTACGCCGGCAAAGCGCGCGACAAGAAATTGCAACCCAGCGATTGGGAAGGAAACACCTTCACCATTTCCAACCTCGGCATGTTCGGCATCGACGAGTTCACGGCCATCATCAATGCACCGGATTCGTGCATCCTGGCCGTAGGCGGCATCAATGCCGTTCCTGTCGTTAAGGACGGTGCTGTGGTGCCGGGGCACGTCATGAAGGTGACCTTGAGCTGCGACCACCGTTCTGTGGATGGTGCGTCCGGCGCGGCCTTCTTGCAGGACTTTAAGAATTACTTGGAAAACCCGGTTCAGATGCTGGCCAACGGCTACTGATTCAAGCGTTTTTCCATTCGAAAAAGAGCCGGCCCTTGGGTTGGCTCTTTTCGTTGGTGGGTTTGCATTTCAAGGTGTTCACGCCGACCTTCGAAGGGCGCTCACGGCAACCTCCCATGGCACCTGATTTCATTGATATCCCCATCGAATACGTCAAAGGCATTGGCCCGAAGCGTGCGGAATGGCTGCGGTCGGAATTGGGGATTGCCTCAGCGGGGGATCTCCTGGAACATTTGCCTTTTCGCTACGAAGACCGCACGGCGTTTGCTCGGGTGGATGCGCTCTCCTCCGATGCGGTGGCTGTCCAATTGCGCGGAGTAATCACCGGCATCAATCAATTACCAGGTAAACGTGGTTCCCGACTCGTGGCCAAATTCAAGGATGAATCGGGCACCCTTGAGCTGGTGTTGTTCAAAGGCGCCCGTTGGATGGCCTCACAGATCCCGGTGCAGCAAAAGGTTGTCGTTTACGGCAAGCCCAACAAATATCAGAACCGATGGAACATGCCGCATCCGGAAGTGGAGTTGGAGGCGCAATTCGAGCAGCGCAAAGGCGCCGGTCTGCAGCCCGTGTACCGGACCACTGAGAAGCTCACGCAACGCGGCATGTCTTCAGCCGGTCTCGCCAAAGCCATCCGCACATTGCTCGCACACCCCCAATTCAGTGCAGCCGAGCGCCTGCCCGAAGCCATTCGGACGGAATTGAAGTTCCCTTCCCGCTCGGAGGCATTCCGGAGGGTGCATGCGCCGCAGAATGCGGAAGAAGCTGAACTCGGTCGGCGCAGCCTGAAATTCGAAGAACTCCTCCTGCTGCAGATCAAGTTGCTTCAGCAGAAGCAAGCGCAAACCCAGGATGTCCCGGGCGTTCGGTTTGGTGAAGTGGGGGAGCTGTTCAACGCCTACTACAGCCAGCATATTCCTTTCGAACTCACGGGAGCACAGAAACGCGTGATGCGCGAAATCCGTGCGGACTTGAACACCGGGTGGCACATGAACCGGCTGCTCCAGGGCGATGTGGGCAGCGGTAAAACCATGGTCGCGTTGTTGACGGCACTGTTGGCGTTGGACAACGGCTACCAAGCCTGTGTGATGGCACCGACGGAGATTTTGGCCAACCAGCATTACGTTTCCTTCCAAGAGGCCCTGGCGGATTTACCCGTGCGGGTGGAGCTGTTGACTGGAAGCGTGAAGACCGCCCAACGCAAGCCTATCCTGGCCGGATTGGAGGCCGGTGAGGTGCAGATCCTAATCGGGACGCATGCACTCATTGAACCCGCCGTGCAATTCAAGCGTTTGGGGCTTGCTATTATCGATGAACAGCACCGTTTTGGCGTAGCCCAGCGCAGCAAGCTCTGGGCCAAGGCCAGTCCGGCACCGCACGTCTTGGTGATGACCGCTACTCCCATTCCGCGCACCTTGGCGATGACCGCATACGGTGATTTGGATGTTAGCGTCATCGATGAGATGCCGCCGGGTCGTAAGCCGATCAAAACCGTACACCGCACAGACGAGGCCCGGTTATCGGTGTTCCAATTCATGGAAGACGAGATCAAGCGCGGTCGCCAGGTGTACGTTGTCTATCCGTTGATTGAGGAAAGCGCCACCCTCGACCACAAGGACTTGATGGACGGGTATGAAAGCCTATCCAGGCGGTTCCCCCTCCCGGATTTCCGCATAGGAATTGTCCACGGCCGTATGAAGCCCGAGGCCAAAGACATGGAGATGGAGCGTTTTGCGAATGGAACGAGTCACATCATGGTGGCGACTACAGTCATCGAGGTGGGCGTCAACGTCCCCAACGCGTCGGTGATGGTCATCGAAAGTGCCGAGCGCTTCGGGCTGGCTCAGCTGCATCAACTGCGGGGCCGTGTCGGCCGGGGGGCTGAGCAGAGTTACTGCATTTTGATGACCGGCAACGAGTTGTCCAAAGACGGCCGGCGACGGCTCGAAACCATGTGCCGCACGAACGATGGGTTTGAATTGGCAGAGGTGGACATGGAATTGCGCGGACCCGGTGACCTGATGGGTACGCAGCAATCGGGGGTGCCGGATTTGAAAATGGCCGACCTGCTGCGCGACCGGGAATTGCTCACCACGGCACGGTACATCGGAAACCGCATCCTCGAAGAAGATCCGCGCCTCGAGACGCCGCCTTACGCTATCCTCAAGGCTGCGTTGATACGTGCACAGCAAGGCCGGACAAACTGGAGCCGGATCTCCTGAACTTGGTCGCATGAACTGGCAGCGTGGGCTAACGGTTGGTGGAGTGGTCATGGCCGCGTTGGGAAGCGCGTCTTGGGTTCTGATGCAACGAGCGGAAGCTCCACCGTACATCGATCCCACGGAGGTGATCAGCGATGCCTTCGATCATTGGGAACAGCCTGCTTCATGGCCGAACGGCCTTGAAGTCCAGGATTCAGTATCGTGCACCTTGACCGCCTTCATGCGAAGGGCTGATTCCGTGTGCGTTTACCATGCCACGTCGCTTCCAACGGCGTTACCTGAAGGGTGGGTTAGCGAGGCATGGCAAGGCGGATGGATATTGGGCGCCGAGGTAGAGGAGTGGGAGGTCAATCCTGGATTGATGGCAGCACACTGGCAACCCCGCTTCGGAGGACGCACCGTTCAAGTATTGCTTGGCGACGGTACGGTAGAATCCTCTTTCGAGCGGCTCGGAGCTGCAGTGAAAAATGAAAAGTTGGTCACCCAGGTCGGCGGCGCAGTACAGCCGGGAGCGTCCGTGCTTCCCCAGTCTTGGGCGGCATGGTACGGGCGGATGGTTGGAAATTCCACCGTTCAGACGGCTGCGTTAGGGGCCTATCCCACAACAACGGCCCAGGTACCCGATTCACTGGATTGGTTGGTGGAGTCAGCATGGTTGACCTGCACCGTAGATGGGACGCGCCTCCGCGCCTATGCGGGGGTTGATTCGATGGAAGCGGTTCAACGCGAAGGATCTTGGGAAAACGGCATCTGGCACATTCCAGCTAAAAATGACGCATCGCTGTGGTCCCGAATCCCCGCATACCGCTCCGATGACAACGAGGCGCCCGCCGCCTTTGAATTTGCACGGTGGAGCCAGGCGGAATCGCGAACCGGTCGAGCGCTGCCCGACGGTCGGTTGGTGTGGACGGTTCAGGACAAATCCAACAGTGGCGGAACCGTTGTTGCCGATGCCGCCTTCGCACCCCTCGAAAGCACTGCATCGCCGGAGCCTAAGGGCATTTTGGGCTATGCACGCAACCACCGGTCCGGCGGTCGAATGGAGCTTCGAAGTGAAGCAGGCCGCGTGGTGGCTCGTGAAAATGGTCGGGACGTGTGGTCTGTCGAAATTGAGGCGGATGCCGTACCAGAGGTTTGGGAGATTGACCTCTACCGCAATGGAAAATACCAGGTTGCCATCGGCGCGGGCAAGCGGTTTCATGTCATCGATGTCTTGGGCCGCGAGGTGAAAGGGTTTCCGAAGCGTTGGTCTGACGGCTTCTCTGCGTTTGCGGTGTTTGACTACGATAAAAACCGCCAATTCCGCTTCCTGCTGGCAGCGCCGAACGGGGAGGTGTTCAATTTCAGGAAGGAAGGCGAACGCACGCCGGGCTGGAAATTCAAAGCGGAATCCGGCCGGCACATCGTGAGTTTATCGCACCTCCGCATCGGGCCGCGTGATTACATCTTTGCGGGGCAAGATGACGGCTCCGTTCGCATCCTAAGTCGGACGGGAGAGGATCGGTTCCGTTCTCCGGTTCGCGTTCCAGCAGGGCAAAAGTTGGCGTTCCGATTGGGCAATGACCTCGCCTCGTCCACGGTGCTATACGTGGACAAGGAAGGGTGGGTGCAAGAGCGAACGATTGGATCGGATGAACCGGTTGGGATGAGTCGAATGACACGGGGATTCAGCGTCCTCGTGGAGGACCGAACTGGGGATGGGATTCCAGAAGTGGTCGTGACCACTGCTGGTGGTGAAGAACTGTGGGGCGCGGGCAATCAGCGCCTATCCGACTAGTCGTTCAGGATTGAACGGCTGATGACGATCTTCTGGACCTCGCTGGTGCCTTCGTAGATCTGGGTAATCTTGGCATCGCGCATCAGGCGCTCGACGTGGTATTCTTTCACAAAACCATATCCGCCGTGCACCTGTACCGCTTCTACCGTTTGGGTCATGGCCACCTCAGAAGCGTAGAGCTTGGCCATGCTCGAAGCGAGATCGTAGTCTTCACCGGCGTCCTTCAAGGCGGCGGCTTTCATCACCATTAAGCGTGCGGCCTCAATTTGAGTGGCCATATCGGCTAGTTTGAATGCGATGGCCTGGTGCTGGTTGATGGTTTTGCCAAACGCCTTCCGCTCTTTGGAGTAGGCCAACGCGAGTTCGTATGCCCCGGAGGCGATTCCCAAAGCTTGAGCTGCGATGCCGATGCGCCCGCCGGCCAAAGTCTTCATGGCAAACTTGAATCCAAAGCCATCTTCACCGATGCGGTTCTCCTTGGGCACTTTCACGTCTTGGAACATCAAGGTGTGCGTATCCGACCCTCGGATGCCCATTTTGTCTTCCTTGGCTCCAACGATGAAACCGGGCATATCCCGCTCCACAATCAAGGCATTGATCCCGCGGTGGCCCTTGTCAGCATCCGTTTGTGCGATAACGAGATAGGTACTGGCGCATCCGCCGTTGGTGATCCAGTTCTTGGTGCCGTTGAGCAAGTAGTGGTCGCCGCAATCAATAGCGGATGTCGCTTGGGATGTGGCATCGGAACCCGCTTCAGGTTCGCTGAGACAAAACGCTCCAATCTTTTGGCCTGATGCCAGGGGACGAAGGTATTTTTCCTTTTGTTCCTCGGTTCCGAAGGCCTGCAATCCATAGCATACAAGGGAGTTGTTGACGCTCATGCACACGCTTACTGAGGCGTCGACCTTGCTGATTTCTTCCATGGCCAAGACATAGCTCATGGTGTCCATTCCGCTTCCTCCGTATTTCTCGTCGACCATCATCCCCATGAATCCCAATGCTCCGAGTTCGTTGATTTCTTCGGTCGCAAACCGTTGCTCGTTGTCGCGGTCGATGACCGTGGGTTTGAGTACGTTTTGGGCGAAGTCTCGGGCGGCGTCCCGGACGGCGATGTGCTCTTCAGTAAGTTCGAGGTTCATTTCCTTGATGCTTTTGGAGAAATTGCTCCATATTGGTGCAAAGATAAGACGTCTCCGACCGTTCGATATGGAACTGAAAACCACTGAATTGGGTGTATACAGGCCGAATGGGTCCTTTCGTGTGTTGGGCACCATGAGCGGAACTTCCATGGATGCCTTGGATGTGGTGGAGGCCGAATTCACTTGTACCAATGGCCGGTGGAAGGGGAGCATCGAGGCGCTGCACGAGGTCCCATTGGACGCAGCATGGCCCGAGCGATTCAGCGCCCTGGCAGGTGCAGGTGCTGCAGAGTGGTTTGAATGCGAACGGGATTGGTCACGCTGGTGTGCAACCCAAATTGCCCGTTGCACGGACCCTCAAAAGTTTGATATGATTGCCTTCTCCGGGCAAACCATTTTTCACCAACCTGCGAGCGGATACACCGCCCAGTTGGGAAGCGGAGCAGAATTGTACGCGGCATGTGGTGCGCGTGTGCCGGTCGTCAGTGATTTACGCAGTTTGGATGTGGCGCTCGGCGGGCAAGGCGCGCCCCTGGTGCCCGTGGCGGATGCCTTGCTCTTCAGTGAATACGCAGCATGCTTGAACCTCGGAGGGTTTTCCAACATCAGCTTGGAACGGGATGGACAGCGCTTGGCATGGGATGTGGGGCCGTGCAATTTGGTGTTGAATACCCTCGCTGGCCGCGAGGGCCTGCGTTTCGACTCTTCCGGCCAGCTGGCTGCTTCGGGTCGCGTGTTGCCTGAATTGTTCGCGGATTGGATGAACCTGCTGTACCACAATCAACCAGCCCCGAAAAGCCTCGGCGTGGAGTGGCTGCAGCAATCGTTTTGGCCGGTGCTCAAGAAGCACGAGCACAACGGCACACTGGTGACGGAAGATTTGCTGGCGACGGCTGTGGCCTACATCGCAGCACAGGTGCGCCTGGCAGCCGATGGGCGGAAGACCTTGGTGACGGGAGGCGGTGCCTTCAATGAGGAATTGGTCCGTCGCTTTGGTGAAGCGATTCCGATTGGGGAAGGGGATGTACCCTTCGAAGCGATCGTGCCGGATGCGACCCTCGTTCAAGGAAAAGAAGCCTTTGCGTTTGGCTTTTTGGGGCTCTTGCGGTGGCTGGAATTGGACAACGTCTGGCCTGAAGTCACAGGCAGCAGCATGGCTCACATGGGTGGAGCATTGTGGGGCAAGAACGGCTTATCTTCGCCCTCGCCAAATGCAATGCAATGACCATGAAAGAACTGCTCAAGGCCTACGAATCGAAGCGACCTGAAGTCGTATTTGAGTGGCAAGATGCCGAAACCGATGCCTGTGGTTGGGTGGTCATCAATTCATTACGTGGCGGCGCAGCGGGCGGCGGTACGCGCATGCACCCTCGGCTGGACCGCCGGGAAGTGGAGAGCCTAGCCAAGACCATGGAGGTTAAATTCTCCGTCAGTGGTCCGCAGATCGGTGGGGCCAAATCGGGCATCGCATTCGACCCCTCCGATCCCCGTAAAGAAGGGGTCCTGCGTCGCTGGTATGCCGCGGTTACCCCACTCTTGAAGTCTTACTATGGCACCGGTGGGGACATGAACGTGGATGAGATCCACGAAGTCATTCCCATCACCGAGGATTGTGGCATTTGGCACCCGCAAGAAGGGGTATTCAATGGCCATTTCAATGCGAAGAATGCCGAGAAGGTGAAACGTATTGGGCAATTGCGCCAGGGTGTTTCTAAAATTGTGGACGACACGACGTACACGCCCAACTCGTCCAAGAAATACAGGGTGGCGGACCTCATTACCGGCTACGGCGTTTCCGAATCCGTGCGCCATTACTATCGCATCTACGGGGGCCAAGTGAGTGGCAAGCGGGTCGTCGTGCAAGGGTGGGGCAACGTGGGAGCCGCCGCGGCGCACTACCTCGCGCAAGCGGGCGCAGTAATCGTGGGCATCATTGACCGAGCTGGCGGCATCATCGCACCGGAAGGCTTGTCTTTTGAGGAGGTGACGCACCTATTTGAAGCGAAACAAGGCAACAGTTTGAATGCTGCCGACATGCTTTCGTTTGAAGACGTGAACGCACGAATTTGGGACTTGGAAGCGGATGTTGTCTTGCCCTGTGCGGCCTCGCGTTTGATCACACAGGATCAGCTGAACCGCATGGTGAAAGCAGGGGTTGAGGTCATCTCCAGTGGCGCCAATGTGCCCTTTGCGGATGATGAAATTTTCTATGGACCGATTGCGGAATCTGCCGACCGTCAGGTCGCCGTCGTTCCGGACTTCATTGCGAATTGCGGCATGGCCCGGGTATTCGCCTACTTGATGAGCGAGTCCGATGTCGATCTCAGTGACGAAGCCATTTTCTCTGATACCTCGGTGACCATCGAACGCGCGCTCCGCGAGACACACGGAAAGAACCAAGGCCAAACAGGGCTCGCCGCCACGGCTTTCGAAATCGCACTGAGCAAGCTCATGCCGGCGCACGGAAATTAACGACCCTTTAAACCCGCGACGGCCTCCCGTGTTGTAATTTCAGCCACCCGAATTCGCAAATCCTATGGAATTTATCGTTCTCGCCATTTTCGTTCTGGGCTACTTGTTCATTGCCTTGGAACACACCTTTCACATCGACAAGGCGGCGAGTGCATTGCTCACGGGGACCATTTGTTGGGGGCTGTTTGTCGTCGGTGTTCATGAGGTTCCAGCCCACCTAGCGACGGATTTTGCAGCCTATGCCGCGGAATTCAACGGCACGAATGCCCAGGCGCTCCATCATTTTTTTGAGCACCGGTTGTTGCACCACATGGAGGACATCAGCTCCATCCTCTTCTTCCTGTTAGGGGCCATGACCATTGTGGAATTGGTGGATGCACACGAAGGATTCAGCGTCATCACCGACCGCATTAAGACGTCCAACAAGGTGAAGCTGATTTGGATCCTGAGCCTTCTGACGTTCTTTTTCTCGGCAGTTCTGGACAACCTAACCACCTCGATCGTGATGGTGTCTCTGCTGAGAAAACTCATCGACGACAAGGAAACGCGGTGGATTTTCGCGGGCATTGGCATCATCGCGGCCAACGCCGGCGGTGCTTGGTCGCCGATCGGTGACATCACCACCACCATGCTTTGGATTGGCAACCAGTTGACGTCCGATGTCATCATCACCAACCTCATTGTACCATCCTTTGCGTGTTTGGTTGTTCCACTCGGCATAATTTCCGTGACCATGAAAGTCGAGGTGAAGCGGCCTGACGTCAAGAAAGACGAGAAAGATCCCACCACCCCGGGGGAGCGCAAGCTGGTGTTCTTGATGGGGGTAGCAGGGCTGCTGTTTGTCCCGGTATTCAAGACGGTGACCCACTTGCCACCGTTCATGGGCATGATGCTTTCGCTCGGGATGATGTGGGTCATCACGGAAATCATCCACCGCAGTAAGAACCACGAGGACCGGGATCAGCTATCGGTCATCGGCGTATTGCGCAAGATTGATGCGGCATCTGTGTTGTTTTTCTTGGGAATCTTACTCGCAGTTGCCTCGTTGCAGGAAATCGGTCATTTGATCACAGCGGCATCTTGGCTTCGGGATACCATGGGCGATGTGTATGCTATCAACGTCGTAATCGGTTTCCTCTCAGCTATCGTCGATAACGTGCCGCTGGTGGCGGCATCGATGGGCATGTATGACATTGCACCGGCGGCCAGTACGGGCTGGGAAGGGTATTTTGTTCAGAATGGCATCTTCTGGCAATTCCTCGCTTACTGCGCCGGTACAGGCGGTTCGGCACTGATAATTGGTTCCGCGGCAGGGGTGGCGGTCATGGGTCTGGAGCGTATCGATTTTGTGTGGTACCTGAAAAAAATCAGCCTTCTCGCTGTGGCAGGATACCTCGCCGGTGCTGGCGTTTTCTGGCTGATGTTCCACTGAACATTGCCTTCGATGCAACGGGACGTTGTGAACCGCCAAACGTCGAAAATTGATTCTTTTTGGGAGCGCGTGTCCCAATAATTGCGTGAACTTTCTCGTTTCTAGAAAGGCATTGAACGCGACTATTTATGAAGACATTTATGCTACTCGATGTAACCACCGGAGCGGAGGTTGCCGAAGAAACATCAGCAGCCGTCCAGCAAGTGGATGTGAGCATTTTGTAATTGATTTTGGAAGGATCCAGTGGCATCGGAGGCGGTGCGGTCATGATCCTTTTGGCATTGATGAGTTTGGCGGCCATTTACCTCTTTTTTGAGCGAACAATGGCCATCGCCAAGGCCGAAAAGGTCAGCCCCGATTTCATGAACAAGATCCGGGATTACATCGGACAGGGCAGCTTTGACAGCGCCCGAAACCTCTGTCAATCGTCCAACACCCCCATGGCCCGTATGTTGGACAAAGGCATCAGCCGCATCGGTAAAGACCTGAAGGACATCAGCGTTTCCATCGAGAACATCGGCAAATTGGAGATTTACAACTTGGAAAAGAACCTCAGTTCATTGGCCACCATTGCAAGTGCTGCCCCGATGCTGGGATTCCTAGGAACAGTACTGGGCATGGTGCAGGTATTCTTGGATATGGAACAAGTGGGTACGGTGAGTGTGGAGCACATATCATCGGGCACCAAGCAGGCGATGATCACCACCATTGTGGGCCTCGTCGTCGGCATCATCGCATACATGGCTTACAACAATTTGGTAAGCAAGGTCTCCAAGGTCATCCACAAAATGGAGGCCACGACCATTGAGTTCATCGACATTTTGGAAGAACCCGCAGCATGAACCTGGGCCAGCGAAATAAAATCAGTGTAGGGGGCAACATGTCGTCCATGACCGACTTGGTCTTCCTGCTGCTGATTTTCTTCATTATCCTCTCCACCTTGGTGAGCAATGGGGTAAACGTCGAACTTCCCAAAGCGAAGGGAACGACGTCTGTGACATCCAAAATGACGTTGAGCATCAAGCCGGACGGATCCTACCACCTTAATGGCGGCCCTGTTGCGTATGAAGACCTCGAGACATTGCTGCGCGTTCGGTTGGAAGATGCAGCCGATCCTGTGCTTTACTTGCAAGTGGATGAGTCCGTACCGACGGGTAAAACTGTCGAGGTCATCGGTATGGCCAAGGCCAACGAATGGAAGGTGATGCTTGGTGCCACGCCAAAGAACTGATTCTGCATGCAAGCAATCCTCGAAAAAAGACGCCAAGAAGGCGAGAAGAAGGACCGTGTCAAGGCGGCTGTTCTCGCGTTTTTCTCCTTTACGGGGGTCGTTGTGGCGTGTTTTTTTCTCGTGGCCTTTACGAAGTCCATCCCCCCGCCCGGTGAGCAGTTCGTTGCGGTCGGATTTGCGGATGTCGGGGACACAGCAGAGGCAGATCGGAAGAGCACACGTCTG
>CAXREW010000249.1:0-7095 GCA_964229455.1 Flavobacteriaceae bacterium
CGATCGCCGATTCGTCCTTCAGCCACTGCTGCCCGATTCGGCCTTGCTCACGGGGCTCACGGACGAAGCGTCAACGGCATTTTTTGAGCGACTGTATGAATTGCCGTTCTACGAGGGCTTGTTGTACAACGAGCGACGTGATGCGACGTTGATGACGGTGTTCATGAATCCGGAGTTGTTCGACTCGGATCGCCGGGGCACGATTGTGGAGGACGTGACGGCCGTCGCCGACACGTGGAGTGATGCCCATGGTGTGCCGCTGTACCTCAGTGGCCTGCCCTTCATCCGGGTGGAGATGACCAACAAAGTGAAACAGGAGATTGGCTACTTCATCGGTGCAGCATTCGCCGTGACAGCGCTCTTGCTCTTCTTGTTTTTCAGGAACTTGATTGTGATGGGGGTCAGCATGGTGGTGGTCGGCATCGGCGTGGTTTGGTCGGTGGGAAGCATTGTGCTGTTTGACTACGAGTTGAACCTCATGACCAGTTTGATTCCGCCGCTGATGATTGTCATCGGGGTGCCCAATTGCATTTACCTGGTGAACAAGTACCACGCGGAATACAAAAGACACGGGAACAAGGCCATGGCCTTGCAACGGATGATTGTCAAGGTGGGCAATGCCACGTTGTTGACCAACTTCACCACGGCCCTCGGGTTTGCTACGTTCATCTTCACCCACAGCGAAATCCTGAAGCAATTCGGGGTCATCACCGCCCTGAACATCCTGGGTATGTTCGTCATTTCAATCGTGGTCATTCCGGCATTGATGGCGGGGCTGCCAGCACCGAAGATGGAACACACGCGCCACCTCGACCGCCGCTGGATGTTCACTGTCGTGAACAAGCTGGTGCACATTGTGGAAGGGCACCGTACCAAGGTTTACGTCGGGGCTGCCCTGGTGTTGCTGTTCAGCTTGACCGGTATCGTTCAGATGCAAACCACCGGGAACATTGTGGACGACATTCCCGACCGCGACCGAGTGATTCAGGATTTGCAATGGGTCGAGGCTCAATTTGGTGGGTCCATGCCTTTTGAAATCATGGTGGACACGCGTCGCCCCAAGGGTGCCACCAACAACAACTTGCTCAAGCGATTGGACCGCTTGCAAAACGTCTTGGACGATTACCCTGAATTCAGCCGATCCGTAAGTGCTGCGGATGCAACAAAATTTGCCTTCCAAGCATTCAAAAACGGCCACCCCAAGAACTACCGGCTCCCGCGTACCGGGATGGAGAAGACCCAGTTTGGCCCTTGGCTTCGGGGATCTGCAGATGCGGCCGAAGGTTCCGCCATGGCCGAAGGGGTGGCCGGAAACTTTTTTGACTCCACCCGGGCGGTAACCCGCGTAAGCGTCCAAATGGCCGATGTCGGCACCCTCGAAATGCGGGAACTGTTGGATGAGGTTCGCCCGCGGGTGGACTCCATTTTCCCTCCGGAGAAATACGGCCTCATCATGACGGGTACGAGTGTGACGTTCTTGGAAGGAACCACGTACATGGTCAAAAACCTAGGCATCTCGATTGCTCTGGCCATCCTCGTCATTGCCTTGATGATGGCAAGCCTATTCAAGTCCTCGCGGATGGTGGCCATTGCCTTGGTGCCCAACCTGTTTCCCTTGTTGTTTACGGCCGGAGTCATGGGGTGGTTTGGCATTCCCATCAAGCCTTCGACGGTGTTGGTGTTCAGTATTGCGTTTGGAATTTCCGTCGACGACACCATTCACTTCTTGGCCAAGTACCGCCAAGAACTCAACATGAAGAGTTGGAACATCCGACAGGCGGTACTCCTGGCCCTCAAAGAGACGGGTGTCAGCATGATGTACACCTCTATCGTGCTGTTTTTCGGATTCCTCATGTTTGCGCTGTCCACATTCGAAGGGACTAGATTCTTGGGCATTCTCGTTTCCATTACCTTGGCTGTAGCGATGAGCACCAACCTTTTGCTGCTGCCTTCCTTGTTGCTGGAGTTTGAAAAGGCCCTGACAACCCAGTCGTTCTCCGAGCCCTTCTTTTCACTTCTTGACGAGGAAGAGGACATTGAACTGGAGGAATTGGAAATCCAGCAAGGCCTGTCCCCGGGCAAAGGCGATGAGCAGCATGAAGAGTTGAAGCGACAACGCCAGCAAAACACGTAAGCCAGCGATACCATGAAAGGCATCATTTTAGCAGGAGGATCGGGTACCCGGTTGTGGCCGTTGACCAAAGCGGTTTCTAAGCAGCTCATGCCGGTCTATGACAAACCCATGATCTACTATCCGCTCTCGACTCTGATGTTGAGCGGTATTCGGGATGTTTTGATCATCAGCACCCCGACCGACCTGCCCGGTTTCCAGCGCCTGTTGGGGGACGGCTCGGACATCGGTTGTTCCATTCAATACGCGGAGCAGCCGGAACCCAACGGTCTTGCACAAGCTTTTGTCATTGGAGCGGAGTTTATCGGTAACGACAAAGTAGCCTTAGTGCTCGGAGACAACATCTTCTACGGCCCGAGTTTTGGTCGTCAATTACGCGCGAATACCGACCCGGACGGCGCCATCGTCTATGCTTATTACGTCAACGATCCCGAGCGGTATGGTGTGGTTACGTTTGATGAAAACGACAAGGCGGTGAGCATCGTCGAAAAGCCGGTCACCCCGCCATCCAACTACGCGGTTCCGGGCTTGTATTTCTACGACAATGACGTGGTGGAAATTGCTGCCAACCTCGAGCCAAGTGCCCGAGGGGAATACGAGATCACCGACGTCAACAAGGCCTACCTCGAAGCAGGCAAGTTGTTCGTCTCGAAAATGGACCGCGGCATGGCTTGGCTGGACACCGGCACGCACCACTCCCTCATGCAAGCCTCTCAGTACGTTCAGGTCATCGAGGAGCGGCAGGGGTTGAAAATCGGCTGTGTAGAAGAAATCGCCTGGCGTATGGGGTACATCGACGACGCCACCCTGGAAGCGGTGGCACGTCCCCTCCAAAAATCCGGGTACGGTGACTACTTGCTCGAACAATTGAAGCGCGGACGCGGTAAGTCTCGAATATGATCCACCCGAACCTGATCCGGCTGAAACAGCAGGCCGACGCCGCCATTGAAGCGTTTCTTCAGCAGTGGCCGCGGACTGCTGGTGACGGCTTGTACGCTCCTGTTCACTACCTCATGGAATTGGGGGGGAAGCGCCTACGCGCGGTTCTCGCCTTGTCTGCGGCCGAGGCCGAAGGCGAGAAGTGCGAGGCCGCTTTTCCGGTGGCGATGGGGGTGGAGCTCTTTCACAATTTCACCTTGATGCACGATGACATCATGGACGCGGCTCCCTTGCGCCGTGGAAAGGAAACGGTGCACATCAAGTGGGACGAAAACGCTGCCATTTTATCGGGTGACGCGATGTACACGCTGGCCCACATGGCGTTGGCGCAGTTGCCGGCGGCGGGGTTGCCTGCTGCGTTGAAGCTCTTTAACCAGACGGCCCTCGAGGTGTGTTTGGGCCAGCAAAGCGATATGGCTTTTGAAACGCGCAACGACGTGACGGTTGCGGAGTACATGGAAATGATTCGCCTCAAGACGTCGGTCTTGGTGGCTGCCTCCTTGGCACTTGGGGCAATTGCCGCCGGTGCATCTGACGACCGCGTAAAGCTCTGGTATGCCCTCGGCGAAGAGCTGGGCCTTGCCTTCCAAATGCAGGATGACCTGTTGGATGCGTTTGGGGACGAACAAGTGGGCAAACAACTCGGAGGCGACATCCTCGCTGACAAGAAGACCTTCTTGCGCCTGTACACCCAAGAAAACGGCGGGGAGACGGCGCGCGAGGTACTGGCCAAATGGGACGGACAACGCAGCGATGCGCCAGCTAAAATCGAAGCCGTTCGTGCGGCCATGTCTGCGGCCGGCGCACCAGAAGCGGCGCATCAACTGATGCACGGACATGTAGCGAAAGCCATGGCGAGTGCTGAAGCGCTGGGACTCCAAGGGAGCCACTTGGAGTGGTTCCAATTCTTGGGGGGGATGGTGACCCAACGAACCTCGTGAAGGTGGAAAACGAAACCACGTTAACGCGCTGGTTGGATGGCCGCAGCTTGCCCGAGGGGCGTTCCATCGAAGCATTCAAGCAAGCGGTCACACAACAATTGGTCAAGGATTTTCTATGGGATGCGGAGCGCGTAGCGGAAGTGCGTATCTCCCTGCTGCAGTTGTTGGAAGACGAAATCAATTGGGGGATGGACCGCAATCCGACCGCCTTGTTTGCCAGTTTTTACCGATTGGATCTGGGGGAGGGCGTCATCCGCGAGGTGATGGATTGGAACGAACGGCCCCAAGCTGCCGCTAAGTTGGGGGCCTTGTGCCTCGAGCGTGCTGCGCAAAAGGTGTGGCTGCGCTGGACCTTCGGCGCCGTCAACACCACACACGGCTGAGGCGACAGCTTCCTCAGGATTTCCTTCACCTTCTAGTGGGCTCAGTGTATCTTTGTTAAACGAACCCACGTATAGTCCGCATGGACCCTTTAGATTTCATCAGCCAAGCTGAGCCGCAAGCGATTGAATCTCTGTACCAGCAGTACCGTTCAAACCCGAATTCCGTTGACGCGAGTTGGCGGCTTTTTTTTAAAGGCTTTGATTTGGCTACCGCCTCTTATGGCGAGGATGCAGCGTCCCCTCAGACCCTCAAAGAATTTCAAGTCATCAACCAGATTCACGCGTACCGCGTCCGGGGCCACTTCTTCACGAAGACCAATCCTGTACGAGCGCGTCGCGTGTACAGTCCTGATTTGAGCTTGGAGAATTTCGGCCTGTCAGCGGCAGATCTGGACACGGTCTTTCAAGCAGGAACGGAAGTGGGCATTGGACCTTCAACGCTCAGGGAGATTGTCGACCATCTGGAACTTACGTATTGCCATGCCATCGGTATCGAGTACATGTCCATCCAGGACGTGGAGCGCCAGGCCTGGGTGCGCGAGCACATCGAGCTCGCCAACCGCCCGCGCATCGGCGTAGAAGACCGGGTTCAGATTTTGAAAAAACTCGCACAGGCGACCTTGTTTGAAGAGTTTCTTCAGAAAAAGTTTGTCGGCCAAAAGCGATTTTCCCTCGAGGGCGGTGAGACCTTGATTGCGGCGTTAGACGCCGTGGTGGAAGAAGGCACCAAGAACGGGGTGAAGGAGGTGTTCATCGGTATGGCCCACCGCGGCCGATTGTCGACCCTGGCGCACATCCTCGGCAAGCCCTACGAGGAGATTTTCTGCGAATTCGAAGGCAAGGCTTACGACGAAGAAGGCGAATTCGATGGTGACGTCAAGTACCACCTCGGCTACTCGCGCACGCTGAGGGCGGATACTGGAGAGGAAGTGACCATTTCGTTGGCGCCCAACCCGTCCCACCTCGAAGCCGTCGGGCCGGTGGTGGAAGGGTTATCACGTGCACGCATTGATGCCTTGGGAGGTGAAGAATCGGCGGTCCTGCCGATTCTCATTCACGGGGATGCGGCCATTTCTGGCCAAGGCGTAGTGTACGAGGTGGCGCAGATGGCCCGACTCGACGGCTACCGCACGGGCGGAACCGTCCACATCGTGGTCAACAACCAGGTGGGCTTCACGACGAACTACTTGGACGGCCGGAGCTCGATTTACTGCACCGATGTTGGCAAAGTGACCCAGTCGCTCGTTTTCCACGTCAACGCTGACGAGGCGGAAGCCGTGGTTCAAGTCATGCGCATCGCGTTGGCCTACCGCCAGCGGTGGAACCAGGACGTCTACATCGATTTGTTGGGGTACCGTAAATACGGCCACAACGAAGGCGACGAGCCCATGTTCACGCAGCCGCAGTTGTACAAGGCCATTGCCAAACACGACAATCCGTTCAAGCTGTACACCGACCGGCTCGTGGCCGATGGCAGCATGAAGCAAGAAGAAGTGGAGCGGGTGCGCACCGACTTGCAGTCCCGCATGGACAAGGCCTTCGAAAAAGCGCAGAAGCGCGAGATGGCGAGCGTTGAGGATTTCTTGGGTGACCTCTGGGCATCCTACAGCGCGGCCGATGAGGCGGCCTTGACGAGCACGCCCAAAACAGCCGTGGCCGAGAAAAAGCTCAAGGCGTTGGCTGTTGCGATGTCCACCTTGCCGGAAGGGAAGAAATTTTACCGGAAGGTCCAGCGCCTCATGCGGGACCGGTTGAAGATGATTGAGGAGGACCGATTGGATTGGGCGCTCGGGGAATTGCTGGCATACGCCACGCTCTTGGTGGAGGGCCACCCCGTGCGGATCAGCGGTCAGGATGTCGAGCGCGGCACGTTCTCGCACCGCCATGCGGTGGTGAAAACCGAGGACAGCGAGGAAGAGGTAATTCCGTTGAACTTGCTGGATAAGAAACAAGCCAAGTTGACCATTTTCAACTCGCTTTTGAGTGAGTATGCGGTCTCCGGTTTTGACTACGGATACGCATTTGCAACGCCCAATGGCCTGACCATTTGGGAGGCGCAATTCGGCGATTTCAACAACGGTGCGCAGATCCTGTTCGACCAATTTTTGAGTGCAGCCGAGGACAAGTGGCGGACCATGAACGGCCTCACCCTTTTGCTACCGCATGGTTATGAAGGCATGGGTTCGGAGCACAGCTCGGGCCGCATGGAGCGGTTCTTGCAACTGGGTAGTGGAGACAATTTCTTTGTCTGCAACATCACGGAGCCCGCCAACTACTTCCACCTCTTACGCCGACAAGTCAAGTTCGGCTTCCGCAAGCCGCTGGTGGTCTTCACGCCCAAAAAATTGTTACGTTACCCCAAGGCGGTGTCTGGCTTTGCTGCCATGACCAAAGGAGGGTTCCAAAAAGTCATCGACGATCCGCGCATGGCGACCGCTTCAGCGCGCAAGCCCGTCGATACCGTGGTCCTGTGCTCGGGCAAGATCTACTACGACCTGATTGAGCGTCTGGAGGAACAGGACGCTCCGAACATTGCGTTTGTACGCGTGGAGCAACTGCATCCGCTCCCTCAAGCGGAATTGGATGCGGTCGTTCAGCAGTACGGCTCCGACGTCAATTGCATCTGGGTTCAAGAGGAACCCCAAAACATGGGCGCTTGGTCGTTCATGTTGCAGCACTACACTTCGGTTCCGTTGAGCGT
>CAXREW010000250.1:0-3471 GCA_964229455.1 Flavobacteriaceae bacterium
CAGTTTTGGGTACATCCGCCCGTGGGGTGTCATCGAAGGAGCTTATTCATCTGCGTACAACACGGCCGGATTGATTGGATACGATGGATACCAACAAACGGGCGACCACCTTGTCACCACGTCCACGCGCTTCAGCTTGGGGGACTGGCAGGTTACGCCGCGAATCTCCTACCAGTTGAATCACCGCAAGGAATTTGATCGCATCCAAGAAGACCAACCGGGTGAAGGTGAGTTGGAATTGCTGGCGTTGGACATCAGCCTGCGCACCCTGCGCTGGGAGACGATCCTGCACCGGGAGCAATCCGGCGGCTGGAGCACCACATTCGGGGTTCAAGGTTTTCAAGCCAACAGCCAGTTCGATGATGACGGTACGGTAGAATTGCTGTTCACCCCGCTCATCCCAACCTCTTCTGCCACCGAAAACAGCGCCTTCGCCGTGTTCGACCGCGCCATCGGACAAGGCGGCGTGCAGTTCTCGGGTCGAAGCGACTACCGCATCACCACCGAGGATGCGCCACGCACGGATTGGCTAAATAGCCTTGCCGCCGGCGCCCACTGGGACCTCAGCAAGGCCACCACGTTGCGGATGAGTGTGGCGCGAAACGAACGTGCACCGGGGCTGGCGGAGTTGTACAGCCAAGGCGTGCACTACTGTGCCTATCGTTTTGAATCCGGCAACCGCGCTTTGCAGAAGGAGCAGAGTTTCAATGTGGAATCGAGCCTGGAATGGAAGCCCGAGTGGGGGCGGTTGGAGGTGGCCTTGTACCAGAATACCATCGCGAATTACGTTTACATCCGCCCCTCCGGTCAGGAGGTGGACGGCTGGCAGGTCTACACGTGGGAGGCTACGGATGCCCGATTCAATGGCGGTGAAGCTTCTTTGCAAGTGCAGCCGGCCGACTGGAAACACCTCCATGCGGATGCAGTATTTTCCCTCGTGGACGCACGCGACCGCAATGGGGAGGCGTTGCCCTTGATTCCTCCAGCGACCTTCCGCAGCACGTTGGGATGGGCCAACGGCAGTGCGGGCCGGCTGAGCGGTCTGTTTGCCAACGTCGTTTGGAACCACAACCGCGATGCCTCGCTCCTTCACGCCGCCGCTGGTGGGGAGTTGAGCGATGTGCTGGCCGTGAACTTGTCGGTTCAAAACCTGCTCAACACCGAATTCATCCCCACGATGAGCATGCTCCGCGAGCTCAACATCGCCGAGCCCGGTCGCAACGTGCGGGTGCAAATGGTGTGGAAGTTTTGAAGGATCAGAGCAAGGTCAGGAACAACAAGATGTCCTGAACATTGACCGTCCCGTCGCCGTTCATGTCGCCTTGCGGGCAGGAAGTGCACCCAAAGTCAGCAAGCATACCGAGCAAATCCTCGACGGTGAAATCGCCGTCGCCATTGAAATCGCCTGGGTACGCGCAGTCGCCATCCAATTGCCATGTGGCCGCCGGGTCGAAGTTGGTCGCCTCTTCGTCCATGCACCCGAAAACGGTGAGGTCGTCGTTGGAGAAGGTGAGGCCTTCGGCAAACTCGAAGCCCTCCGTCCCGTCGTCGAGGACGGTTTGGGCAAGGAGGTTGATGGTGCCCCTGAACGCCGATGGGTCGGTCACGGGAAATTGACCGATGGGCACAGCGCCGTCGTTCGAAGTCGGGTCGGGAAAACGGGAGAACAACGCCCCGCCGCTGCTGTCGTCCATGACAATGGAGCCGGGATCCAAGCTGTCAACCCAGTTGGCGAATCCTGCGACCATAGAGACCGTGGAGGTGGAGTTTGCGTCCGCAGCAATGCCGGCGTTGAACCACGAGGTGAATTCATTGGCGGGGAAGGCGCTGTTGAAGAGTGGCTGGTAGGAACTGACAACCACGGTCTCACCCAGGTCGTCGCCGAATCCGTAAAAAGCATCCGCCGTCTCCAACGCCAGCGGCCGGTCTTCGTCACCGAATACCGCCAGCAAGTGGTCGTCCGGGTCTTCCAGCAAGGCATAAACATGGTAGGTCACAGATCCTGCGGGCAAGGTGCCGCCTAGGCCCATGAGGTCTTCGGTGTGTACGGCGTATTCCACGACGGCCAGATCGATGATGTGCCCCGTTGTGGTGTCATACCAGTCGAGGTTGTCGCACGAATTGCCGAAGTAGGGTAGAAAACTCAGTAAGTCCGACAAATCTTGGACGCCCGAGCTATCCGGATCCATCGGTCCTCCGACAACGCCGTAATTGCCCAAGGCATACAACATGGTGTTGCCGCCGATTACGCCGTCTCCGTCGTGGTCGAACCAGTCGCAAGGGGACTGGGCATTGACGCCTGCTGCAAAAAGAAGTGCTGCCAACAAGTATTCAAGGTGTACCATGCTAAAAAGGTACTGTATTTAAGCACACTCGTGGATTCAAGCGAACATATTGCCCGCATTCGGATTACCTTGGGAACACGTCAATTGAACACCCATGGAACAGTTTCTGGCCTTTTTTGAAGGGATGCCATCCTCGCAAAAATTAATCTGGATCATGATTTGCATGACCTTGAACGTCATCATCGAGGGCGTCCGTCCGCTGTTTACAGGCGGGTTCAGAAGTTGGAGGCACACCCGGACCAACTTGGTCTTGTTGGGCACAACGATGTTGATCAGCATCCTGTTCAGTGCGTTGGCGGTGGGCATTGTTCAGTGGACGGCGCAAGAAGGAATTGGACTGGTTCACTGGGTGATGATGCCGGCTTGGCTGGGTTTGTTAGTGACCGTCGTAGTCTTCGATTTGATTGCGCAGTACGGGGTTCACTACATCATGCACAACGTGCCCCTGTTGTGGAATTTGCATATGGTGCACCACAGCGATACCCACGTGGATGTGACTACCGGTACGCGGCACCATCCGATGGATTTCGTTTTTAGGGAAATGTTCGCTGTCATCGCTTTGGTGGTGACGGGAGCCCCTGTTGCGTACTACATTTTCTACCGCACGCTGACCATCTTTTTTACCTACATGACGCACGCCAACGTTCAGTTGCCTGAGCGTTTGGAGCGGGTCATGGGGTATGTCTTTGTGACGCCCAACATGCATAAGTTCCACCACCACTTCGAAGCGCCGTGGACTGACCGCAACTACGGCAACATGCTGAGTATTTGGGACCGGTTGTTCGGCACCTACATTGACGGGGATATCACCCAAGTGAAGTACGGCTTGGATGTGGCAGACGACAGCCGCGGGGACGATTTGGCCTACCAAATGTCGTTGCCCTTCCGCACCAAAGAGCGCAAGTAGGCGCTACCTTGTCCGCATGAATCGCGGACATTTCCTCAAATCACTCGGCGGCCTTTCGTTGCTGCCTTTTGTGCCCAAACTCAACGCTCAAGCGCCTCCCGGTGGTGGGAGCAATTGCATCCTGGTTCCCAGCGAGACTGCGGGCCCCTTTCCGTTGGATTTGACCGCCAATGAATACTTTTTCCGCCAGGACATTCGCGAGGACCGGGTCGGGGTGCA
>CAXREW010000251.1:0-3619 GCA_964229455.1 Flavobacteriaceae bacterium
CCGGACGTCATTTCCACCCTTGAAGGGCAGACGTCAGGTCTCATTGTGAATGAATCGAGTGGTCAGCCCGGAGCCGGCAAGTCCATTCTCGTTCGCGGGATCAGCACCAACGGCGACAACTCGCCGCTCTTTATCGTAGACGGACTTCAATTGGGCAACATCGACAACATCAACCCCGCCGACATCGAATCCATCGATGTTTTGAAGGACGCAGCTTCAAGCGCCATCTACGGGGCCCGAGCAGCCAACGGGGTTGTCATTATCACGACCAAGAACGGCAGCGGCAAGGACGAGGGAACCATCAGCTACCAGACCAGCTACCTCAACTCCCAGCCGTGGAAATTGCCAGAGATGCTCGGCGCTGAGGACTACGTGATGCTGATTCGTGAGAAGTTCGCCAACAGCAACCAGACCTCTGCACTCGACGTACTGGGTTTCCCCAACATGGGCGACCAGCTGACGGCAAATACGAATTGGATGGAAGAAATCTTCAATCCGGCCACAGTGGTCAATCACCGCTTGACAGCCACCACCAAGAACTCCTACCTCTCGGTCGACTACTGGGACCAGACGGGGGTCATCGGTGGGGAAAAATCCAACTACACCCGTTACTCGGTGCGCTACAACAGCTCCAAGAAGTACAAGGATTTTGTCACCATCGGCCAAAACCTCAACCTCAATCGGACCGACAACAACAACATCGGGACGAACAGCGCTTTTGGTGGGGTGCAATCGGATGCGTTCGCCTACGATCCCTTGACACCTGTCTACGATGACGCTGCGCAGTACGGATTCGCGCAGTCCCCTTGGGTGCAGAAAGAGTACATCAACCCGTTGAGCCGCTTGTGGTTGATCAATGGCGATGGTAAATCCGACCAAATGATCGGGAACTTCTTCCTCGAGGCCGACTTGATTGAAGGCCTGAGTGTCAAGACCGACATTGGTTTTGATTTGCACTGGTGGGATTACCGCAGCTTCACCCCGACCTATGAATTCCACCCTGCCGCGCAAAACCTCACCAACGACGTGAGTCAAGGATCAGGAAACTTCCAAGGCATCCAGTGGGAAAACACGGCGCACTACACGCGCACTCAAGACAAGCACAATTTCGATTTCTTGGTGGGTACCTCGTACCGTGCCAACGATTTTCGTCAAGTCGGAGGATACAGCTCGGAAATCCCGATGGACAACCAGTTCAATCCGAACTTCCAGTACCTCGACGCGGGCCAAGACACCTTGGACAACACCTGGGGCGGAGCGAATGTCCACTACGCGCTGATCAGTACGTTCGGACGTGTATTGTACAACTACGACGAGAAGTACCTCTTCTCTGCCACGCTGCGCCGCGATGGTTCCTCGAACTTCGGCCCAGGCAACCAGTTCGGTGTATTCCCATCCGCCTCGGTCGGTTGGGTCGCCTCCAAAGAGGGCTTCATGGAAACCGTTGAGCCGGTCAGCTTCCTAAAGCTGCGCGCCTCATGGGGAATCAACGGTTCGGATCGTATCTCGCCTCTGAGCTACGTCAGCCGAATCGAACGAGTGTTTACGTATGCGTTCGGAACGCAAGACCAGACCCTCAACACGGGCACGGCACTCGCCACACCACCCAACCCCAACGTAAAATGGGAGGAGAGTGAGCAAATCGACATCGGTATGGAACTCGGGCTGTTTGACGACAAGCTCACGGTCGAGGCAGACATCTACCGCAAGACCACCAAGGACTTGCTGATGACGCAGCAAATTCCCGGCTACATCGGCGCCACCAACAACCCCACTTCCAACCTCGGTGAGATTCGCAACCAAGGGATTGACTTGGTCGTGTGCTACCGCGCCGGAGAAGGCGATTTGAAGTGGAACACCCAGCTGACGTACACGCACTTCAAAAACGAAGTCATCAGCGTTGCCGGTGAGACCGGTTACCTGAATGGCTGGGGCTGGCCTGTGCGCAACACGGCCATCACGCGCATGACGGAAGGTTACGCTGTTGGGCATTTCGTTGGTTACCAATCCGACGGCATCTTCCAGAATGAAGGCGAAATCTTCCAGCACGTGAACGCCGAAGGCGACCTTCTCCAGCCCAACGCATCACCCGGGGACATCAAGTTCCTCGACTCGAATGGCGACGGCATCATCAACTCCGACGACATCACGGACATCGGAAGCCCTTGGCCGAAGCACATTATCGGCCTGAGCGCCAACGTCACGTACAAGGATTTCTACGCCAGTGCCATCTTCAATACGCAAATTGGCCACGAGATCTACCGCACGTACGAGCGTTCGGATGTGACCTTCTCGAACTACCAGAGCTTCTGGCTGGGCCGTTGGACGCCAGAAAATCCGAGCACCGAGCTGCCGCGTTTGACCTCCACAGACCCCAACAACAACCAGCGCCCCTCGGATTTCTACCTCGAAAACGGCAACTTCCTTCGTTTGCGCAACCTGCAAATCGGATGGAACGTTCCGCAGAAAATGCTGGAGAAGTTCAAAATGAAAGAAGCCAAGGTGTACCTCACTGGCAACAACCTCTTCACCGTGACAAACTACCGTGGATTCGA
This sequence comes from Flavobacteriaceae bacterium, assembly GCA_964229455.1. Classification (GTDB taxonomy): domain Bacteria; phylum Bacteroidota; class Bacteroidia; order Flavobacteriales_D; family Sanyastnellaceae; genus UA16. The sequence goes on from CAXREW010000251.1 coordinate 2,556, forward strand.
TCCGGACATCGGCACCAGCGGTTGGATTTTGGATACCGGTATTGACAAAGGTTTCTACCCGAACAACCGCTCCATCGGTGCGGGCCTCAACGTTTCATTCTAAAGCTCAGAACCCATGATTAAGCACTTACGCAACGTATCGCTCCTTCTCGCCCTCGCTTTGAGCTTTGGAGCTTGTAACAAAGACCGACTCCAGGTCGACCCGGTAAACCAAGTCCTGTCAAGCACGTACTACCAAACGGAACTGCACGTGTCTGAAGCACTTATTGGTGCCTACGATCCCGTCGGCTGGACCATGGCCTACGGACAGTGGATTTCCCCCGTTATGTTCGGGGAGATTCGATCCGACAATGCCAACGCCGGAGGCGATCCCTCGAACAACGACCAACCCGGTTGGCAGGAATTCGACGATTTCACGGAAACGAACACCAACACGGTGCTTCACCCGCTCTACCGCCGCAGCTACATCGGCATCAACCGGGTGAACAGCCTGTTGAGCAACACCGACACGAGCGATCCTGCATTGGCTTCCGATGCTGTGCAGGTGTACCTCGCGGAGGCAAAGTTCCTGCGCGCGTTTTACCACTTTGAAGTGTTCCGTCACTTCGGTCCCATCCCAGTTATCACTGAGGAATTGGCACCGGACGAAGTGAATTTGCAGCGCAACACCCTTTCAGAAGTCATGCAGCAAATCATTGACGACTGTGAGGATGCAGCGGCTGTGCTTCCCGTTTTGCCGGCCTCGGGCCAGGAAGGACGTGCCACGAAAGGTGCCGCTTTGGCTCTGATGGGCAAGGCCTACCTCTACTGGGCTGACCTCAGCGGCGACGATGCCGCGAAATTCGATGCCGCAGCATCGGCATTGCAGGAAGTGGTGGACTTGGGCGTCTACGAATTGGTAGACGACTTGGGATCGCTCTACAACTTGGGCACACGCAACACCACCGAAGCCGTTTTTGAAATTCAGCACAACCCACTCTACACCAGTGACTGGGGTTGGTTTGAAGGAATCGATGGCAACGGGATGATTCAACTGTGCGGCATCCGTGGCTTGTGCGCTGAGC
>CAXREW010000252.1:0-4748 GCA_964229455.1 Flavobacteriaceae bacterium
AAATCGTGGTCTGAGCCCGTCAGTCCCCACAAAACAGAGCGGGTCGCCGAGTACGGTTTTGCGCAATGGATGCCCTTCGATGGCGGTGCTGCATTGGCCTGGCTAGACGGGCGGGAATTCGATGAAAACCCCGACCCTTCGACTGCTCGAATGGAGGTGCGCCTGGCGCGATGGCTGTCAGATCGACCTTGGTCCGAGGAAACCGTGCTTGACTCATCCGCCTGCACGTGCTGCCCCATGGCAACGCTCGTCCACCCCTCCGGACCGGTCGAATTGGTTTACCGGGACCGCCTCGAAGGAGAAATCCGCGACTTCAACCGCATCCTCGTCGATCCCGCTTCTAGCTCGTTTCAGGACCTCGGGGCACTTCATCGCGACGGTTGGGAAATCGCCGCGTGCCCAGTCAACGGCGCTTCTCTCAGCAAAAATGCAGAGCGGACACTAGCCGCATGGTACACCGCTTCGGAGGATAACCCTCGCGTGCAGTTCGCCTGGCGCGAAGCCGGTTCCGCAGCCTTTGGCGCGCCCCACGACCTGCACCAAAACCCTCCATTGGGACGAGTAACCACGGCAGTAGACCAACGCGGGCACTTCTATGCCATGTGGCTCGAAACCAACGAAACCGGCGGCATCGCGTGGATGGGCCAATCCTGGGATGCCTCGGGAATCTCTGTTTATCCCGCCCCTGTGGCGTTGATCCCCGCTAGCGAAAGCCGTGCCGGAGGCTTTCCCACAGCCATTGGCCTCGCCGCAGGTGTGCTTGTCGCCTGGACCAATCCGTTCCCCGAACCGCATGTGATGACCGCCGTCTGGCAATGACCTTTAAACCTTCCGCCAAAACCCCCGTCCCACACCCAATGACCCGCATCCTAACCCTGATGGCTGCCGCACTTTGCGTCGCACACGCCTCTGCTCAGACCGAGGGAAACAACGTCTTCGGCCCAGACCACATCCTCCAAGTCGACATCGATTTTTACAGCCCAACCTACTGGGACGAATTGCTGACGGAGTACGACGGTGAGCAGAATTACATCCCCGCAGCCATCACCATCGCTACCGAAGTTGACACAACCACCCTGGATTCGGTGGGCATCCGGTTGAAGGGCAATTCCAGCATGAACCACCCCGGCAACAAGAAGCCCTTCAAGGTGGACTTCAACCGCTTCATTCCCGGCCAAGCGTACGATTTGCTCAAGAAGCTGAACTTCAACAACGGCTTCAAGGATCCAACGTTTGCCCGGGAAAAGGTCTTCTTGGACCTGTGTGAAGATGCCGGGATTTTGGCGCCGCGGGCCACATTTGCGGAAGTGCGGTACAACGGCGAAGCGTGGGGCTTCTATACGGTTGTGGAACAGATTGACGACCAATTCCTCGACCGCAGCATCGGCGACGACGACGGCATGCTCTTCAAAGCCGGATCCAATTTCGGACCGGGCAGCGACGAAGCCAGCCTCGTCTACGAAGGCCCGGACGCCTCGGACTACGGCGATGCCTACGAACTCAAGATGAACGAATCGGACGATTGGTCTGATTTCATTGGGTTCATCGAATTCATCAACACGGCATCGGACGAGCAATTCGAAAACGAACTCGGTGACCACCTCGATTTGCAAGCGTATTTGCGCTCAGCAGCGTTGGACAACCTCTTCGCCAACTTGGACAGTTACACCCTCTCCGCACGCAATTACTACCTCTACCAAAACACCACCCTCGGGCGTTGGCAATGGATCAAGTGGGACTGCAACGAGGCATTCGGAAGCTATGCCATGGGCGTACCAGGGGACATGACGGAGCTCGATGTCGAATTCGATGGCGGCAATTACGACCGGCCGTTGCTCCAGCGGATCCTCGCTAACGAGAACTTGAAAAACGCCTACTTGGCGGAGATGTGCGAACTCCGGGAGCTGTATTTCAATTCCGAATACCTCGACCCGCGCCTCGACGCCATTCAGGCATTGATCCAAAATGCGGTGTACAACGACGACAACAAAATGTACTCCAACGCCGACTTTGCGGCCAATTTCGAGAACAACCTCAATACCGGCGGACCGGGCGGTGGCGGAGGTCCCGGCGGCTCACTCTACGGCCTGCACTCCTTCGTGGCCGATCGCAGCGCCTTCGTGGCCAACGAAGTGGATTGCGCGGGGCTGGGTACTCCTGACCTACCCAATCGGCAGCCTTATGCCGTGTATCCCAACCCCACAGACGGACGAGTGACCCTCGCTTGGAACGCCTCGGGTGCACTTCCCACAATCGAGGTGTATGACCTCCAAGGCCAGTTGGTGCACACCCTCAATGCGACCTCACAGCAAACATCCTACGACCTCAACCTGCCCCCCGGGCTGTACGTATTGAATTGCCCAGAATGGAACGCCGCTGTCAAGCTGCAGATCACACCATGACCGGCCCATAATCCGAACAACCCGCTGTCCGCAGGTTATCCAGGGATTGGCGAAAATCGTCGCCGAGCAAGCTTCCCCCTTTCCGATGGCAGAACGGGCACGACATCAAGTCGCCATCGGTATCCACGTAGACCATTTTGTTGCCGGCGGCAAAACAACCGAGCTTCCGCTGGTAGTACTCATGGTAGATGACCAAGGGGTGGTCTTTGTAAACATCCGTGTAGGTGTAGTCCAATAGCGCCGCCTCCAAAACTGCTTGGTGCTCCGGTTTGAGGAGCACATCTTGCATGGCGTAGTGGCCGACAGCTTTTGGCTCAATCCATTGCACGAAGCCGACTCCGAGGCTTTTCGCCAGGTCCATGAATGCGTCGATGTATTCCCGGTTGGCGTTCTCGCGCGTCACACACGTCGAGATTGCTGTCAAGTACCCTTGGTCGAGGGCGTGTTTGACCGCCGTGATGGCATCTCGGAAGGACCCTTGGGTTCCGCGGAATTGATCGTGGGCCAGTGGGTCGTAATGGTCGATGCTCACCACCACGCCGTGCGCTCCGGCGCTGCGCAATTCAGCGGCATTGGCTGCGGTAAAATTGAATCCCGAGGTCAGGATCCAAAACTGCGACTTCGATTTGTAGCGCCGAATGGACTCCGCCATTTCGCGCACCCGGAGCATCGGTTCACCACCCGTGAATGCGATGTTAGTCGCCCCCATAGACTGCAGGTTTTCGATCATGCGGTTGATGTCGTCGGGCCCGATGACCTCTTTCTGGTTGAGGTTGTCCCACTCGAAGCAATGCTCGCATTTGAGCGGGCATTTCTTGGTCACCGACAAGAAGACCAACGCCAACTCATGGCCGCCTCTCTCATGAGGCACAAGGCGGTTCAGCTCTCCTTTCAAGAAAGGAATGTGCAAGGGGGAAGTGTTGGCTGGGATGAACAGCCGCCAATGGTTGCGGCCAGCGGCGTTGACGAGTTTCACCACCCGCTTCCCCCCAGAAGCAAGGGCACGGTGCTCTTTCAACCGAGCGATCACCGCCCTAATTCCAGCGGGCGAGCGGTATGCAAGCACGGCTGTCAACACATTGATGACCTGTTGGCGCAGCCGAATCAACCGCGCTTCCACACCATGCACCATCCGATGCGGGTTGCTGGACCGAATGGCATCGTAATCCACGTCCAGCGGCTGGATCACTTTGGCAGCAGTGGGGTCGACGCTCATGGTGTAATTCCCGCGATGTCGTTGAACTGCTCTTTGGAGAAGCGGGCGAAGTGCCCCGGCTCCTTGAACTGCTTCAATTCGGTCATATTCGGGATGCCCGAGTATTCGCGTATCGGCTCATAGTAGCCGTATGCATGCATAAACACGCTGTGAACGTTGCCTGACTCTGGTGCGGGGAGGGCCTGGAATTTCAAGGTCGCATCGGCACCAATAAACAAACGCTCGAGGTAGTCTCCGTCCACTTCCAACAAATGAGACGCCACGTCTTGGCCCTGTTCGTCTTCTGCACTCAGGAGGGCCAACGGAGTCTTGACCATGCCCGGCTGCTCGGCGTAGTCGATGGCCGCGTAATCCAATTCCCAGAAATGGTATCCCGCTACCAAGCGGAGCTCAATAGGCCCTTCATCTAAGTTCGAAACGTCCAAAGGCACCACCTCGCTTCGGAACGAAAACGGCCCCGGAAGGTTCACCCAATGGACCGTTTCCCACATACCGGCTCGGCGAAGCTGAACTTCCAGCATCTGACCTTGGTCCTTGAGCCATTGCGTTTTCTGTTCCGCTGAACGGTCGCGCTGGTGTTCAACGAAATCATCGTACCGACTGCCGAACATGCTCATAAAGGATTCGTACATCATCATCGACCACATCGTATTCTTTACGTGCAAGATGACATGGGCCTGGTCCACGCCTGCAGGCTTGTCGAAAGCAAGCGACAAGGAGCTGAAATTTTCCCTGTCTGCGCACTCATCGGTAAAGTCGTACGCAATGCCGTCGCGCGCGGCCATGACCGCCTCACAACTGGTCCCTTGATCCGTCACCGCCTCTGCAGGCAACTGCGGTGACGCGAACAGGATGGGTATGCCTTCGGGCGTCATCAACACCTCCATGTCTGCCGGGTGCTCTACCGCCTCGAGAACGGCGAGATCCGTGTATTGGCGCTCCTCCATCTCATTGGCAATCCGCAATTCATAAACGCCGTCGACCGGCTCAAATCCAGGGAGCGGCAGGAAATCGTGACGCGCCATGTTTTCCGTTACCGCACCGCTGAAGAATTCCCCCATGAAACGCTCAACATCGCCGTCTTGGATGTAAATGAAAGGGCAAGAGAGGCAGCATGCCGCCCAAGTCAA
>CAXREW010000253.1:0-2081 GCA_964229455.1 Flavobacteriaceae bacterium
CAGTTTGCTCTGTTGCCACAGGGCCAGCCTGAGCGTGCTACCCGTGTCCAGCGGATGGTTGACCAAATGGACAAAGAAGGCTTCGGCAACTGCACCAACACCGGTGCGTGTGCCGTGGAATGTCCGAAGGGAATCGACCTCAGTAACATTGCGCGCATGAACCGAGACTTCCTCTCTGCCAGCGCGTCGGAGGAGTAATCCGGGGCAGCGTCGTTTGCAGGAATTGTGAGTTCGTGCACTTTAGTGGCACGGAAATGGCGTATCTTTCATCCATGAAGCATGTACTAATTCTGATGGCCTTGGCGTTGTCTTCGGCCTCTTTTGCCCAGAAAAAGGCTGAGATTGAGTTCCAAGTGAGTGGGGTATGTGGCATGTGTGAGACGCGGATCGAAAAGGCATTGGACGTGCCGGGCGTCATCATGGCGGAGTGGGATGTAGAGACGAAAAAAGCTAAGGTTGCTTACAAGACGAAGGTCATTTCTGAGGAACAAATCCACCAATTGATTGCCAACGTCGGCCACGACACCGAGAAGATCAAGGCAACGGATGAGGCGTACGCGAATATGCACGGTTGCTGCAAGTACCGCGAAGGAGGCGGAAGCTGTACGGGAGGCGATGACCAAGATCACGACAATCACCGCCCGCAATAACCGTTTGGGTTGAAGCGGTTCCTGCTCATCGGTTTGGTCAGCCTGTTGGCCCCTGCCATGGCTTGGTCGCAGTTCAATGTGCTCAAAGGCAAAGTTTTAACAGAGGAGGCGGGTAACAAGGGAGCACGAGAGGAGCCTACGTACATCCCATTGCCAGGGGCTTATGTGCGCTGGTCGCACGATGAAGCGTCGACGACTGTTTCGGATGGATTTGGTTTTTTCAAAGTCGCCAAGGCCGCAATTGGAGACACCTTGGTTGTATCCATGCTGGGATTTGAAACGGTGGGATGGATCTACAATGGTGAATCTTATGTCGACATTCCGTTGAAGGCGGGCGTGGAGTTGTCCTCAGCAGAAGTAGTCGAAAAAAAGGCAGCCACGGAGCTCTCTTTGTTATCACCATTGGACGTTCAGTCGTTGAATCGAAAGGAACTCGTTAAGGCGGCTTGTTGCAACCTCTCGGAAGCATTCGAAACCAACGCTTCGGTGGACGCCTCCTTCACGGATGCAGTTACCGGAACCCGTCAAATCCGCATGCTGGGTTTGGACGGCAAGTACAGTCAAATTCAAGTTGACAACCTCCCCGGCCCGCGAGGCTTGAGTGTAGTCAAAGGCCTGATGTTCATCCCCGGTGATTGGGTCAACGAGATCCACATCAGCAAGGGCGCTGGCACCGCGACGCAGGGCTACGAAAGCATTACGGGCCAAATAAACGTCGCGCTCAAAAACCCAGAAACCGCTGACCCTTTTCATGCCAACCTGTACGCTAATAGCGCGGGTCGATTGGAGTTCAATTCCATAAGCAGCCACGTGGTTTCACGCCGCTGGAAAACGGCGGTATTACTGCATGGGCTGACAAACCAGCAACAGAACGATCGCAACAGCGATGGTTTCCTCGACACGCCCATGCAGCGAAACGTTGTCGTGCGAAACGAATGGAAGTTCACGGGCGATCGAGGCATTCGGGGTGAGTATGCACTTACGGCCGTGCAGATGGAGTCGGCGGCGGGACAGACAACTGCCATCGATGAAGGCACTGCTTGGTCCGACGTCATGGGCCTCATGAATTCTTCGACAGGCGCCTGGTCTGCCATCACAACGGTTGATCGCGTGGAGGCGACGGCCAAAACCGGCTATGTCTTCCCGGATGCCGAATGGCGGAGCATCGGCACGCAGTGGAGTTTTTACGACCACCGCCAAACCCAGCGTTTTGGAAACAATCACTACGACGGTCACGAACGCTTTTTTCGCGGCAATGTGCTTTATGCGGACATCATCGGAAACACCAATCACAACTTTACAGCCGGCCTCAGCTACGTCTACAATGCGTTTGACGAGCAGCTTCAGTTTCAAGTCAACGACAGCATCAATGTCCAATATGGCGTTGAGCGTGAGGAACAGGTGCCGGGTATTTTCGCCGAGTACACCTGG
>CAXREW010000254.1:0-2184 GCA_964229455.1 Flavobacteriaceae bacterium
ACGGAAAGTCTGTGGCCGGCAATACTGGTTCACATTTTCATGGCGTGGACCAACACGACCGCGCGCTTTGTGCGTCACCCTGAAATGAAATGGAAGGGCCAATGAAGGTGGCGATTACAGGCGGAACGGGCTTCATTGGAGCCCACCTGATACGTGCGTTGTTGGACGCTGGTCACGACGTTCGCGCCCTGGTGCGCAACCCCGACCGCGCCCGGCAACTAGAGGCGTGGGGCGTCGAACTGGCGGTGGCAGAACTATCCGACCGGGAGGCCCTGCAAGTGGCCCTCAGTGGCTGCCAACAGCTGTACCACATGGCGGCCTGTGCCACCGTTTGGGAGCGACAGTCCGAGACGTACTTCAATGTCAACGCGCACGGCACGGACAACGTCCTTCACGCCGCCAAAGCTGCGGGGGTTGAACGGGTGGTGGTCACGTCGAGTGGTGGGGTCATGGGCCCTTCCGTGTCCGACGTGGTTTCCGAGGAAAAACCCCGCGATTTGAACTACTTCAACGCCTACGAGGCCTCGAAAGCCGCTTCAGATTTGGTGGTATTGCGGCACGTGCTCGAGGAGGGAATGCACGCAGTGTTGGTGAGTCCGACGCGCGTGTTCGGTCCGTATTTGTGGGGGGAGCCTGCGTCGGTGTCGCTCATGATCAAGCGCTACATCAACGGCAACTGGCGTCTCATCCCTGGCGGGCGGCATTGGAAAGGCAATTATGTGGACGTTCAAGATGTGGTCCAAGGTCACATCAACGCCATGGAATACGGCCGTCCGGGAAGCAATTACATGCTTGCAGGCCACAACGTTACGTATGGAGAGTTTTTCGAAACGCTCGCGGAGGTGAGCGGTCAAAAGCACGCCATGGTGGTGGCGCCCATCTGGCTGCAGATGGGCTTCGCCCGGGTGCACGCTGCCTTGTCCAAGCTGCGGGGCAAACGCCCGGATCTGACCACGGACTGGGTGCGACGGGGCAACTACCATTGGTAAGTCTCCCCCGCGCGTTCGATCGCATAGCTCGGTGTGCAGCTGACGCCTATCAAGGAATCCTTGCAGCGAACGGTGAAAGCGTTTCGCTCCTCAAAACAGTAAACAATTCAATTTTTCGCCATGCGTCCTATCGTTTTACTTCTCATTGCCCTGCTGTCGCTCAGCTTCGGTTCGGCTCAATCAACGGTTTCTCCCGAAGCCGCCGCGCCCTCCTATGTCCGACTCGTGATGTTTGATGGGACTTCCCGTATGGGGGAGCTGCTCGAATCCAGCGATTCTGAGATTGTTATTGAAACCATGCAGCTAGGCCTTGTGCGGGTGCCCAAGTATTTGGTGAAAGGCATGACAACCTTGGCCGCCCGGGAATACGAGCAATTGCTCGTTGCGTTTGAAGGCCGTGAGCTATCGCTTAACCCGCAATCTAGCCGTTACTTTTTCGCTCCTTCTGGCATCCAGTTGCGCAGAGGAGACGGGTACTTTCAATCCAACATTGCATTGAATTCGGTGAGCTTGGGGGTTACGGACAACGTCACCATCGGTGGACTTATTTCATTTGCGGGTGCCGGCGGTTCGTTCAAAGTTGGGAAGCAGTTGGACGAAAACACATACGCCTCCTTCGGTGGCATAGGCTTTATGGATTACTACGGTGCGCTGGATCGGCCGGTCGGCTTGGTTTTCGCCAACATGACGTGGGGTACAGAGGATCGCAACATCACGGTCAACCTGGGCACAGGCACAAAGTTTGAAAACCGAGTCGGAGAGTTTCATGCCTATACCACCGATTCCACAGAGTACGAGTGGAATCCTGGCTATTATTACTACACCTATACCGTGACAGAATACGATCAGCACTGGGTGCGTCCATTGCTTGTCAACATCAGCGGCATGAACCGCATTGCGGAGAACCGATGGTTCATCACAGAGAATTACTGGGTCCAAAACCTGCGGTACACCACGCGCATCACGGGAGGTAACTTGGTGTATTCCTACTTACCATCTGACAATGACTTCAATCCGCAAGCGGAGGGATTTGCTATTTTATCGATGGGTATTCGCAACTTGAGTACGCGAAACGGTTGGCTTTGGGATTACGGTATGGTGGGTGTTCTTGCCGGAGATTTCGGGTTTGCAGCACCTTGGGTTTCAGCGACGTTGGCCTTCGAGCGGCCGTTAAAATCCGCCAACGGATTAAACG
>CAXREW010000255.1:0-8537 GCA_964229455.1 Flavobacteriaceae bacterium
AAATGGATGTCGTGTGTTCCCTCGTACGTCACCACAGACTCGAGGTTCATCATGTGGCGCATGATCGGGTACTCGCCGGTAATCCCCATGCCACCGAGCATCTGCCGTGCGTCACGGGCCACGGTCAACGCCATGTCCACATTGTTGCGTTTGGCCATGGAGATTTGGGCTGAGGTGGCTTTGCCTTCATCGCGCAATTGCCCAAGCCGGAAGGTCAACAATTGGGCTTTCGTGATCTCGGTAATCATTTCCGCCAATTTTTTCTGCTGCAACTGGAATTGCCCAATCGGACGGTCAAACTGGGTACGTTCTTTCGAGTAGCGCAGGGCGGTGTCGTAACAATCCAATGCTGCACCGATGGCGCCCCAAGCAATGCCATAGCGTGCTGAGTCCAAGCAGCTGAGCGGCGCACCGAGGCCATCGCGACCCGGGAGGATGTTCGCCTTGGGCACACGGACGTTGTCGAAAATCAATTCACCGGTATCGGAGGCGCGCAGGCTCCACTTGCCGTGCATGGTCGGTGTGCTGAACCCTTCCATGCCGCGCTCCACGACAATGCCTTGGATGCGGCCGGCCTCATTCTTGGCCCACACCACGGCGACGTCCGCGAACGGCGCGTTGGAAATCCACATCTTGGCGCCGTTGAGGATGACGTCGTCACCGTCCTCTTTGAAGTTGGTGGTCATTCCGCCGGGGTTGGATCCGTGGTCTGGCTCGGTCAAGCCGAAACAGCCCATCATCTCACCGGTAGCCAACTTGGGAAGGTACTTTTGCTTTTGCTCCTCCGTGCCGTAGCGCCAGATGGGGTACATCACCAAGCTGCTTTGAACCGAGGCGGTTGAGCGCAAGCCGCTGTCGCAACGCTCGAGTTCTTGCATGATGATGCCGTAGCTGATTTGGTCAAGGCCTGGGCCGCCATACTCCGCTGGGATATAGGGGCCAAAGGCACCGATTTCACCGAGTCCTGGCAACAGGTGTCGGGGGAACTCGCATTTCTCAGCCGCCTCTTCGATGATGGGGCTGACTTCCTTTTTTACCCACTCGCGGGCGGTCTCACGGATCAACTTGTGCTCCTCTGTCAACAGCTCGTCCAACAAGTAGTAGTCGTGTCCTTGGTAAAGGTCCGTTCGCATGGCTCTATCGGTATTGCGTTAGCTCTGCAAAGATACGCCCTTGCCCGCCAAGAACCGTGTGCAAACCGCGGGGTTATGCGTTGCCCGTGGACTCGTACGCCTCATCCACACCCAAATTGCCTGTTTGGTATGCCGCGACGGCCAGCGCATCCACCCGTTCGTTGTTGGGATTTCCGGCGTGGCCTTTGACCCAGTGAAACGCGACCCGGTGCTGGCGGTACACCTTCAAAAAACGCTTCCACAAATCGGGGTTTTTCTTGTCCTTGAAATTCTTCCGCTCCCAGCCCATGACCCATCCTTTCTCTACCGCGTCCACCACATATTTGGAATCCGAATACACCTGCACGTCCAAGCCGGGACGCTTCAGGGTTTCCAAGGCCACAATTACGGCGAGCAGTTCCATGCGGTTGTTCGTCGTCAATCGGAAACCTGCGCTCAGTTCTTTCTCATGTTCGCCGTACATCAGCAAGGCGCCGTATCCGCCGGGTCCTGGGTTACCACTTGCGCCTCCATCGGTGTATATGGTCACGTGTGCCATCACGCAGTCACTTGTTCGGCGATGCAGGCGGCGATGGCCTGAGGATAATACGTGTGCTCCAACTCCATAACGCGTCCGGCCAACGATTCAGGGGTGTCGTGGGGCTCAACAGCACAGGCCGCTTGAAACACCACAGCGCCCTCGTCGTAGGCTTCCGTCACCCAATGCACCGTCATGCCCGACTCTTTTTCGCGGGCATCCAGCACCGCGCGGTGGACGTGCATCCCGTACATGCCACTCCCACCGAATTTGGGTAGCAGCGATGGGTGCACATTCAGCATGCGCCCGCTGTAGGCACGGATAAGACTCTCCGGAATGTGCATCAAGAAACCCGCCAAGATGACCCAGTCAATGGATTTGGCTTGCAATGCCTGCAAAAGCTCCCCCTCGAGCAATTCAGCTTTTGTGAAACGGGTGGTTTCTACGCCCAGTCTCCTTGTGCGCTCGTAGATTCCGGCTTGCGCCTCCGGTCGATTGCACCCCACAAAGGCCACTTCTACCGTTTCGGAAGCCTCGAAAAAACGAAGAATGGCCTCGGCGTTGCTGCCCGAACCAGAGGCTAGAATGGCAATGCGTGTTGGGGTGGGCATCAGAATTCGAACGAACCGAGGTTTGCCATTCGCATCGCGGCCTCTGCAATCATCGCCTCCAACGCTTCCAACTCTTCCGTCAACTCGCCGGCCAATGAATCTTCTGGCGTGTACAAGGTCGCCGTTGTTTGCATCAACTCTGCGACCTGCTTGGCAATTCGTCGTTCCTGTGCTACCGACTTATACCGCTCAATATCCAAGGAGTAGTAATAATTCAAAGCGTCGGCTTGGATGTCAAAGAGTTCCCGTGTCAGTTGTTTTGCCAACTCCTGCGCACGGGCTCTGCGCTCGTCGGACAACTCATGGTATGTGCGGCCCGGGATTTTCTCTGTTGCAGACATTTCCATAAGAGCACCCTGTACCGTCATGAGCACTCGACTAATCGGTACATTTTCATTCGGCATCCTTGCCAGCAATTCTTGACAAATGTCAAGCGCACGTTCGGGATCACCTTCCTCCAACAGCGCTTCGGCCAAAATGGACATCTGCAAGCGGAAGTTGGTTACCATACGGCGGTTGTTTTCATCCATGTAGATGCCGTCTTCCACATTGTCCATACCGCCCCATGACCACTTCTCCATTACGTTGGTGTACATGCGGTCGGTTGCTACCCCGCCGAATGCATTGGGGTTGGAAGCCTGAGGATATTTAATGGGAACCAAGCGGTAGGCCAAGCCTTCGAGCCGGAAGTACTGTTGGAGTCCCATGTAACTATCCGGGCCTGTAGTCACGGCGAAATAAATCGGCCGTTCCCAGTTATTGTTGTGGATCATGTCCAACACCGCAAATTGGTTCTTGAGGATGTAGGATTTCGGGTTCCCATCGCTCCCACTCAACGTAAATTCGATGGCATCCAGCAAATCGGGCATTTCATCTTCGGACAATACCCCGTGTTGAACAATGGCAGCACTGTCGACCGGAATGCGGAAACTGTTGGAAGGCAGGTAGGAGAATTTCTTGCCCCCTGCGTAATCCCGAACCTTGGCATCATCCAATGCTACAGAAAGGGCACGACCAAGGTCCATGTACGGTGACGCCGGATCTCGCGGAGCATCCAATATCACCAAATCACGCGTGCCTTGTCGGTACTTCTCCTCGTCCATCTCAATGGGAAGCGGAGCACTCTCGTACGCCTGGCGTTTCATTTGATCGATGTACCAATCGGTGTTGAGCAAGCTCAGGTTGCAAATCCGCACATCCGTTCGGTAGCCCTCAACTTCCTGCACGTACCACAGGGGGAACGTGTCGTTGTCGCCGTTGGTGAACAAAACTGCATTGGGCTCCAAACTATCGAGGTAGTTCTTGGCAAAATCCACCCCCGTTCTTCGTTTGGCGCGGCTGTGGTCGTCCCACCCTTCACTCGCCATGAGCGCAGGAACAGTCAGTGTGAGTAGCACCATCACTTGCGCACGCAACGGTTCTTTGAGCCCAAGGCGATGGAACAACACGGCCAACCCAACCAAAAGCGCTGCCACCAGCGTCATAAATCCGATGGTCCAACTCATGGCGTGGTTGCCTCCAGTTGCGGCCTCCAATCCGAACAAAACAGCGGCCACAACTGCTGCCGTGCCAAGCGCCTTGGCGGCGTCCGTTGTCTGAAGTTTCCGTGACCAATCGAACAGTGCAAAGGCCCCCAATCCAATCCAAATTGCAAACGCGTAAAACGAGCCAACGAAAGCATAATCACGTTCTCGCGGCTGGTAGGGGTACTGATTCAGGTAGACAACAATGGCCATCCCCGTCAAGACGAACAGCGCCGTCACCACCAAAAATTGTTTGGGATCACGGAAGGCATGGAACAACAATCCGAGCAGTCCGAGCAAGAGCGGCAAGTAGTAGAAACGGTTGTAACCTTTGTTCTCAAGCTGCTGGCCCGTCAAAGCATCTTGATTGCCCAGTCGTTCTGCATCGATGGTCTTAATACCGCTGAGCCAGTTGCCGTCCAAGAAGTCTCCGTTGCCCTGAATGTCATTTTGTCGGCCTACAAAATTCCAGAGGAAGTAGCGGAAGTACATCCAACCCATTTGATAGTCCTTGAAGTACCGTAGGTTCTCGGCCATGCTGGGCGTTAACTCCCCTTCAACGCGATCCAACATCCCCTCCAATTGACGCACCGTTCGAATGTCATCCGCCGATCCGGTTTGATTGGCTCGGCGGGTGGCCATTCGGATCTGGCTCTCCAGTTCATGGCGCTGCCGTTCCAGGCGCTGCACGTAAGCCTTGCCGCGCGTGAGTCCAGATTGCAGGTCGTCGGCGATGATTTGCGAGAGTGTTGCGACGATTTCATCCGAATCCAGTGGGGCGCGTTGCATACGACCTGACTGAGGATCTTTGACCAACAGTTCGGTGGCAGATGCGATTTCAAAATTTTCCTCAAACCGTCGGTTGTAGGTACGGAAGAGCGAATTCATTGCGCGGGTCAATTCCGCTTTCGACATGCCGGACTGCAGGTAAGCCGTAGCAATGTGCTGCTCAAAAGCGGCAAGCCCCATGGCACCGTCCGCCAAGGGACTTGTGAAGCCCACTTGTTCGTTGAATCCTTTATAATTGCTCCACTGCTTGTACGCTTGTTTGTGGTTGGCTTGGCCGCTCCACATGCGTGGGAATACCATCGTGAATCGGCTGTCGTAGTTGGCTACGCTGCCTCGCTTTTCCCCGCTATCCACATACTCTTCTTCGATGCGCATGCGCTTGGTTCCGTTCTCCTCCATCCACGCCAAGGCACCTCCCTCCGTCCGGAACGACTTCACCCGTACATCCCGGCCCTTGTCTTCAATGATGCTGTAACTCTTGACATAAGAAGGTGAACCGTCCTCGTAGGGCTTGTCCTTATCCACCGGCGAACCCCAGTACTCACCCGTCGCTAATGGTCGAGACCCATACTGTTCCCGGTTCAGGTAAGCCAACAGGGCAAACAAATCCTCCGGGTTGTTTTCATCCATGGGCGGGTTGGCGGCACTTCGAATGACGATAACTGCAAACGTCGAATACCCGATCAAAACAAGTGTCATGCCCAATACAAACGTATTCGCGGCCCACCAGCCTTTCTTGTGAGTCCACCATAC
Organism: Flavobacteriaceae bacterium; assembly: GCA_964229455.1. Lineage (GTDB taxonomy): Bacteria > Bacteroidota > Bacteroidia > Flavobacteriales_D > Sanyastnellaceae > UA16. The sequence goes on from CAXREW010000255.1 coordinate 5,327, forward strand.
TGCTGCTGTGAGGAAGGCAATTAAAAACAAGGCGTACACGAGCACCCCTGTGTTGAATCCGAAGCCCATTTCATTGACGAAGAACAGCTCAAACTTCGCAGCGAGGTTGACCACACCTTTGATCATGCCTTCTTGCACAAAACCCAACAAGGCCACCGCAACGAGCGTCGTAATCCCCAGGCCCTTCCATGAAAATTCGTACTTCTTGAAATAGTACACCAGGGCAATGGCTGGGATGGCCAGCAAATTCAACAGGTGAACCCCAATGGACAGCCCCATCAGGTAAGCGATGACCAGGATCCAGCGCAAGTGACCCGGTTGATCGGCCACGTTTTCCCACTTCAAAATCGCCCAGAATACGAGCGCCGTAAACAACGACGACAGGGCGTACACCTCACCCTCAACGGCAGAGAACCAGAAGCTGTCGCTAAATGTGTACGCCAAAGCGCCAACGGCTCCAGCGCCCATGACGGCCCAGCGTTCCCCAGGTGTCGCCTCCCCGGTCGGGTCGACGATCATCTTTTTCGCCAAGTGCGTAATGCTCCAGAAGAGGAACAAGATGGTGAACGAGCTGCTCAGGGCAGAAAGCGAATTGGCGAACACCGCCGCCGTCTCCGGCGTGGCGAAAATCATCAGGAAACGAGCGAGGAGCATGAAGAAGGGGGCCCCTGGAGGGTGGCCGACTTCGAGCTTGAATGCCGAGGCAATGAATTCGCCGCAGTCCCAAAAACTCGCCGTGGGTTCAATGGTCGACAGGTAGACGATGGTGGCCAAGAACCACACGCCCCAACCTGTCCAGTTGTTCAGTTTCTGATACGTCATGTGTACACAGGCGGGTGTTGTGAAACCGCCAGCACGAAGTTAAGGCAGGACCCGGCTTGGCCTGCGTGGAATTTGAGGTCGGCCGAAGCGATTTATCAAACGTTCGGCGACGGCTCGTTATCGGAAAACCACCAGCTGTTGGCGCAGCGGTTGTCGCCCATCTGAAACGAAGATGGCGTGGTACAAACCACATGGCCAATCCGCCACATTCCACGAGCCAGTCTGAACCGCTGTTCGTTCGCGGTGAACCAAGCGACCGTCTGCAGCATACACGGTCCATTCACCATCCGTCGCACCTTCCGGCACGTTCCATTGGAAGGCATGGGAAGCAGGATTGGGCCACACGTTCAACACCTCCTGCTCAGTTTCAGGGGTTTCCACCGTCTCCATGCAATCGGGGAGCAGGCCAAAACCGGCGTCATTGAACGGATCAAACCAATCGAACAAAGCCACCGGATCCATGCCGGCGATGAGTACCGAAATCAGCAACGACTCGACGTCAACATTCGCGGCCTCCCAGCCCCAAAATGCATCGAAGCAAGCGGGCGGTACGCAAATGGTCAATGTGTCGGAGAGCTCGCCGTCAGCCGACCACGTTTCCTCAAACGACCACCCGGCAATTTCCCATCCGTCGATAAACGCTTCTAAGCCCAATTCAAACGCCCAGTCAACCTCTGCGGTCCACGACCCGTCCAGCACCAATTGAACTTCCTCGCAGGCCATGCCCTGCGACTCCACCTGAATGCACATTTCGCCACTCGGGCAGTCTTGCCAACTGCTGTAATCAAAGCACATGTCCATGGTCATGGGTTCATCAAGGTCCCATGTCCAAGCAAATGGGTTTTCACTCCCCACATAGCCCCCGTTGGTCCACCAGTTAAGTTCTCCATCAAAAAGCTCCCCATTCGGGGTATACACCGAAAACAGGTAAATCCCCTCGGACAGCTCCACGTAGTCCACGTTCAACTCGCACTCTTCCATCGGCGGACAATCCGAACAAATTTCGACCTCCGCGAAAACCCCCTCCGGGCAATCCGGGGTTTCGTAGCCCACGCCAAACACGTGGCACCCCTCTTCCTCAAACGTGAAGACGATCTCTGGCGTGAGGTAATCATAAAACTCGCCGTCCAGCGTCCAAACCAGGGTTGCTCCTTCTGGTTGGCCAACCGCTTCAAGTGCAAACTGATTGCACTCCACTTCGTTCCACACCAGTTCCAAGGTGCACGAGCCCTCCAAATTCGAGTAGCACGCCTCCATGCCGTCTGGGCACGCCTCCGTGTACACGTCGACACACACCGACCAATTGGGGTTGAAATCAAATCCGGCCTCAAAGCTCGTGCTGTTCGCCCCTTCGATGGGCTGGCCGTCGATGTACCACTGGATCTCGTTGTTAGCCAGCTCATCGGGGATGCTGAAGGTGTAGAACATACCGTCTTCCGTGCTCACCTCCATTTCGAGGACGCATTCGGCTTCGCCGCAACCACTGACCTCGACGACCGTCTGCAATTCCACGCCCATCGGACAGTCGTAGGATGTGAAAAACGCATTGACCTCGTAGGTGCCCGCGGTTTCAAATTCGTATTCGATGAAATGACCGCCCCAGATCGGTTCCGACCCGTCGCCGAAGTTCCACATCACCTCCTCGCCCTCTTGGAAACTGCCAATCTCGAAAGCCCACGTGCATCCTTCTCCTTCAGCGTAGCCAATGGCATCTGGGCAATTGTACTGCCATCCCTGCTCGATGCAAAATGCCGCGTCCCAATACCCTTCCTCAGCAGCCGGTGTAAGCTCCAGAATTTGAACAAAATCCGACTGGAACAACTCCAGCCCAACGGTTTCGGAGCTAACTTCATCGCCACTTAGGGCAATGCTGTAGCAGCCTGGAGTGAGGCAAAACTCCGCTGTCAGCCCGGCGGATGTCACCTCCCATACACCTTCCGTCTCCACCGCACCATCGGCGTTCGATATGGCGAAGTTCATGGCAATTGCATTGCCTTCATCCGATTGGTTCACTACCCAAAATTCGAAGGGAACGCATTCTTGCGCCCATGCAGTCAAGGAGAGGAACAGCCCCGCGGCTGCCATTCCGATGCGGCAGAAAATGCTCATTGTATTGGCGATTGGTTCGAGGGGAAAACGCCCAAACCGTCATGTTGGTTGCTCATGCCGTGAATCTCGCCACTCAATCCACAAACCGAGGGTCGGTTTCCATCACATGGCCGCACCCTTTGCACGTGCGCAAGTCCTCACTTCCATAGAATTCACGGAAACGCGGCAGGAAATCCTTTTCGATGTTTTCAAGCTTGAAGTAGGTCTCGTGCAACGGGTGGTTGCATTCATCGCAAAACCAGAGCAGGCCGTCTTTGGCGTCGGTATCCGAGCGTTTGCA
>CAXREW010000256.1:0-3130 GCA_964229455.1 Flavobacteriaceae bacterium
AGCCGCCACGGATTCGAAATTCAAAAACAGGCCTTCGACATCCTCGTCTTCGGCGGCTTCTTGAAGCGCTTCCGTAAAGTCGCGCAGGCCCATGGTTGAATTCGATTCAAACCCCGTCAAATCAAAATTCGCATCGTTGGTTGACCGCTCCGTGATTGGCTGGCTAAAGTCGATTTTGAGGACGGTATTCGCTTTGCTCACAGCCTCCTGCTCAGTGGTATCGCCGCCGGCCGCAGCCGACACCAATCCGCCCACCAAGGCGCCGATGAACACAAAAATCAAAATGGTTCCTGCGATGAGGAACGCCAAAGTCGAACCGACAAATGAGGAGGCGACGTTCTTTAAGAATGACATGAAATCAGGGTTTTGCGCAAAAGTATACGATGCTCCGCTGCACGCCCCGCATTTTTACCCAATTTTGCTGAATGAACCGAAGGCACTTCATTGGACTGGGAGGCAACATGGGCAACCGTCACGCGCTGCTCGACGCGGCGTTGAATGAAATTCAACTGGCCTTTCCCTGTGTTCAGGAACGTTCGAGCCGGTTCGAAACCCCCGCCTGGGGCATGGCGCCCGGCACCCCGGCCTTTTTGAATCAAGTCAGTTCGATCTCATTGCCGGAGGACACCGAGCCGCTGTTCGTGTTGGACGCGTTGTTGGCCATCGAGCAGAAGCTGGGCCGGCACCGCGCTGCCAAGGCTGAGGGGTACCAATCGCGTTCCATTGACCTCGACCTGCTCGCAGTAGAAGGCGTGCGCATGGAAACGGAGGCCTTGACCCTTCCCCACCCTCGAATGCACCTGCGCCGGTTTGTCTTGGCGCCGTTGGCCGAATTGGCACCCGGACTGCAATTGACCGCGGGCGGCCCCACAGTAGCGGAATTGTTGCGAACTTGTGCAGACGAATCCGCCTTTCAACGCCTGGAAACCACGCCGTGAAATCCCCCTACGCATACATCGCTATCGAAGGCAACATCGGCGCCGGCAAGACCACCTTTGCCACGTGGCTGGCGGAGCACCTCGGTGGGGATTTGCTGTTGGAGCAGTTTCAAGAGAATCCGTTTTTGGAGAAGTTTTACGCCGACCCCGAGCGGTTTGCGTTGAGCGTGGAGTTGGCCTTTGTCAGTGACCGGTATCGCCAGCTGAGGGAGCGGTTGGGTGCGCGTAATTTGTTTCGGCAGTTGCTCATTGCGGATTACAGCTTTGTCAAGTCCCTGATTTTTGCCAAGGCCAATTTGCCCGGTGAGGAATTCCGCTTGTTCCAAACGATGTTCAAGCTGATGGATGCTCAAATTGCCAAGCCGGAGGTGGTGGCCATCCTCGACCCCAACGCGGAGAAAATTCGGCGCCAAATCAAGCAGCGCGGCCGGTCGTACGAGCAAGACATGCCCCAGGAGTACCTCGACAAAATCGCCTACCACTACCAACGGCATTACCGGTCTGCGCGCGGGTCTCGCATCCTTTGGATTGACACGTCTGACATCGACTTTGTCAAGCGCAAAGGCGACGCGGAGCGGTTGGCGGAATTGGTCCTGACGCCCCGCAAACCCGGAGTCTACGAATTGAAAGCGTAAGGCGCCGCTTTGCCTATCTTCGGTGCATGCGCAGACTCGATTTTCTACGGGTGGGTGGCTTGCTTGGGCTCGGCGGCGTGCTGAGTTCGTTTACCCGCCCCACAGACGCGGCTTCCTTGGATGAAGTCCTCGCCACTAAAATCAAAACCGCCGGCCTCACCGGCAGTGCCTTTGACCTCTCCGTCGCCCCCATCTCGCGGGTACGCGTGGCCGTATTCGGATTGGGCAACCGCGGCCAAAGCCTCATTGACATGCTCAATTGGCTGGTGCAAGAAGGCCATGCGGAAATCACGGCCATCAGCGACATCAACCCGGCCAAAATCGGTCGGGCCCAGTATCAAATTGCTGAATTTCAATCCTCCGTGCCTCAGGTCTTCACCGGCACACCGGACGCTTGGATGGAGGCCATGTCGGACGACGTGGCGGACGTGGCCTTGATCTGCACCCCGTGGGAACTGCACGCCCCGATGGCGCTCGCGGCTATGCGCGGCGGTATGCACGCGGCGTCGGAAGTGCCCATCGCTTACACGCCGGAGGCCTGCGTGGAATTGGTCCAGGTGACCGAGTCAACCCAGCGGCATTGCATCATGCTGGAAAATTGCTGCTACAACCGCGAGGAATTGTGGCTACTCAACATGATCCAAGACGGGGTGTTCGGTACGGTCACCCACGCCGAATGTGCCTACCTCCACGACCTGCGCGCCCTGATGCTCGACCCCACGTACTACGAAGACCAGTGGCGCCTCAAGCACCATCTGGCCCGCAACGGCAACCTCTACACCACGCATGGACTCGGGCCCGTCTGCATGTATTTCGACATCCTGCGCGGGGACACCTTGACGCACCTCACTTCGATGAGTTCCAAGGAGGCGGCGTTATCCGAAGCCCTGCGCAATGCGGATGACAAGGAACTGCGGAAGATGGCCAAAGACGTGGTATGCGGCGATGTGAACACCACCTTGATTGGGACCGCCAAAGGCCGCTCCATCATGCTACAATTCGACGTGCACAGCGGGCGGCCGTACAACCGACTCGACAAGGTGGTTGGCTCCAAGGCCACCCACTACGGCTACCCTTCCCGGTTGTACATCGACCACGGGGCCGACTGGGGAGGTCACCGCTGGTTGGACGACGCCGAAAAAGCCGAATACCAGGACCGCTACGAACACCCGCTCTGGGACCGCCTGCAGAAGTTGGCGGCGGAGCACCCACAAGGCCACGGCGGCATGGATTTCGTGATGATGTACCGCTTGATTCGCTGCTTGAACCTCGGACAACCGCTCGATCTGAACGTATACGACGGAGCAATGTGGTCCATGGTGGGTGCACTATCGGAGGCCTCGGTGGCCGCCGGTTCCAAGCGCATGGACATTCCCGACATGACCGCAGGACGGTGGAAGCAATCGGTGCCCCACCCGGTCAACCGTTCGTTGGACGCATAAGGCCTTAGGCCAGCAATTCGGCCATCTTCTCGCCGATGTCGGCTGGGCTGTCGACAACGTGAACGCCGCACTCGCGGAGCACGCGCTTCTTCGCTTCGGCACTCTCCTCCTCTCC
>CAXREW010000257.1:0-2048 GCA_964229455.1 Flavobacteriaceae bacterium
GTGTCGCGTTCAATGCATTCACCGATGCTGACCTCAGCGATGACGGTGGCGGCTGTTCCTGCAACGGTGGTGCTGATCGATTCCGTCCCTTCCGCGTTTCCACCGCTGATCCAAGTAGTGGAGGCGGCGTCGTATCCGCTGGTAAAGGATACCGATTCGGCGTCGCAGAGCAACACATCGGCCCCTAGGTCCAAACCTTGGTTGGGGGAGTCCTCAACTTCGAGGTCGTAAGTAAAGGTGCAATTGGGTGTGGTGATTTCCACCGAATACAACCCGGGCTCGCTGACGCTCAAGGCATTGGCATTCGTGCCGTCATTCCACAACCACGACACATTCCCTCCGCTCCATGCCGGATCCAATGCCAAAGCCGTTTCAACTTCATCTAAGCACAGGACAATGGGATCCTCAACCCAATCCACCTGGTACGTGGGGTAATGGCTCAACTCAACTTCATCACTTGCGGTGCACACCGAGAGCCCCCATTCCAAGGTCAACAGGCCCGCTTGGGTGGTTGTGTAGGTGGAGGTGCCAGTGACGCCGTTCCAGGTGTAGGTCAGGTTCGGATCGTTGCCGCTGAAGTCGAAGCTGACTGCCTCATACGGGCAATTGGTTTGGTCGTTCCCGAGGCTCAATTCAGGCAAATCGACCGCTAGTACATCGACAATCGCCATCACTGTGCAGCCGCTAACGGTCTCTTCCAAGGTCAAGGTATAGGTCCCGTCGCCGGTGACCGTGTAGACTTCATCCGTGCTCCCGTCATCCCAAGTGCCCACAATTCCCGCTGGCCAGGGACCGTTGTTCACCGTCAGACTACTCGCATCACAAGCTACCGTATCAGAGGGCAGTCCGGGGTCCGGTAATTCGGCAACTTCCACTTCGACCGCTAAGGTGTATTCTTCCTCGCAGACGTCTTCATATGTGACGGTATAGGTTTGGCTGGCATCCAAAGTGGCTGTGACGGTATTGCCGCTGGCGCTCGACAGGCCAGTGGCAGGTGACCAAATGGGATTCAGTGCATAATCGGAGATGGTCAATTCTATGGCCTCACCCGCACAGGCCATCGCGTCGGGTGCCACAACATCCTCCACAACAATCCATTCGGCGTCGCACACGCGGTGCAAATTGCTCGCTCCACCCGTTGCAGCGGTAAATCCCCATTTCACCTCGTTGGTGCCTATGATGCCTTCAAGATCTACGACTTCTGAAAGCCGTTCCACGCAGTTCCAGTACACCGTCATGACTTGGGTGTCTCCGTCGTAGGTTACCCGAAGGCTGTACTCGGTGTTGTTTTCAATGTTCCCGAACGTCGTTAAGGCCGTGATGGGACCGGCCAAGGCATCGGCGGAGTTGTGGTTAACGGCGCCATCCCGGTGAATGGCGAGGTGATCGTACCATGGATCTGCGTGATTGCCGCCTTGGTAGGTATCCATTTGCACCCCTACACTGGGTTCAATCGCAGGCGTGGCAAAATTGCCGCCGTATCCCATCAATCCGCCTCCACCACCAAGTGTGTTGGCATCATCGGGATGCCTGAGGACGAATACCATGCCATCTGCACCGCCATTGCTCGCCCCGAGCAGGACGTCCGCCGTCATTTCCCAGCTTTGGGAGATGTCCACCGTGCCTTCGTACCAGACGGCACCGCGTTGGCTATTCGAAGCATTCGTCAGGCGATAACATCCGGCTCCAAGAGAGGTGGCATTACCATAAAGATCGGGTTGGGCCACTGCTCGATTGGGCAAGGCGAAAACAGCAAGGCTGAGGGCCACCAAGCCACTGAACGCTAGCTGTTTGAGGGACTGTACCATTGGACGCCAAATCATCGCTGCAATTTCGTGATTTTCATGCAATTCCGGATGTGCAACCATCCATAAGATTTTTCGGTTCTTTGCATACGAAACCAACCTCCGTCGCCTTGCGAACGATTTGCATTCTTGCCAGCGTCAGTTTTTTGCTGGCCTTCTCCACCGCCGCTCAGGGTCAACGCACCTGCGGAACCGATTCGGTGCATGCCCACATGATGGGGATGCCCGGGTTTGAAAAGCTCC
>CAXREW010000258.1:0-5757 GCA_964229455.1 Flavobacteriaceae bacterium
CAAAAAAGGCCGCTCCCACATCTTGCGCATCATCCGGGAGATCATCGAAGTGGAGCCCGAGGGCAAAGGCACCAACATCAATTCGGCATTGGAACACTTCCTATCCGCTATGAAAAAGCGGACCATCGCCTTCCTCATTTCCGACTTCCGGGATGAAGGTTTTGACCAGACGCTGCGTCAGGCGGGGCGAAAGCATGACCTGGTGGCGCTCCGCGTCACCGACCCCCTCGATCGGAAGCTCCCCTCCATCGGTTGGATCCCCGTGCAGGACCCGGAATCCGGCCAAACCAAATGGGTCTACACCGGCCGAAAATCCACACGGAGCACCCACGCCAGGCGCGAAAAAATTCGCGAAGCCGAGCTGAAAGCAATGTTTGGCCGTTCAGGCGTCGACCAGGCGGTGCTCTGCACTGACCGTCCCTATGTCCAACCCGTGATGCAACTGTTCGATCGCCGTGGGTAAACGGACACATACACCGGCCTTCCTCGTGGGCATGCTGCTTTGCTTCATGACCTTGACAGTCTTTGGGCAACAGGTGCAAATAGCGCTGGACACATCGGTCATTGCCATCGGTGAGCCCACCGTTCTACGCATTCAAGCCGACCGCGATGTCACCGCTGGAACCGGCGAGTTTGGTTGGCCAACTTGGCAAGACACCATCCCAGGAGGCCTCGAAATCCTGCGGGCATTGGGCACCGACACAATGGCCATTGAAAGCGATGAGGGTAACCCCGTCATCCGCATCGAACGCGCCTATGAAATCACGGCATGGGACAGCGGCTATTTGGCCATCCCCCCTGCGTTGTTGGTCTGGGGCACCGACACCCTCGCTTCCAACCCTCTGTTGCTCAACGTATTGCTCACCCCTCCTGGAGAACCGGGCCAAATCGCTGGTCATGCTGACATTCGGCGCGTGCAGTGGTCGTGGCAGGAGCGCCTTCAACGCTGGCTACCATGGTTCTTGGCCTTGGCCGCGGCACTCGGACTGGCGTTCTTTATCGTTCGGTGGTGGCGCAATCGCCCGGTCGAGGAGGTCGTAGCATCCACACCTGCAGCGCCGCTTGAGCCTGCACACATTGTCGCCCTCCGTGCGTTGGACCGCATCGAAAAAGATGCTGTGTGGAAACAAGGGCAGGTCAAGGCGCACCACGCTGCCGTCAGCGAAGTACTACGCACCTATTTCGAACGACGATACAACTACCCGGCGCTCGAGCGCTCTACGGATGAACTCCGGAACGGTTTGGTGCATTTGCCCATTCGCGCCCAGGAAAAAGAACTGATCTTGGAATTGCTTACGCTGACCGACTTGGTCAAGTTTGCCAAATGGACGCCGCAAGAGGCCGACCACCATCGGGTCATCGAACAAGGCATCCGGTTTGTAGAAGCCACCACCATTACCCCTGAAACCAACGAAGGATGATGCGCAGCTTGGCCACCCTCACACCCCATGTCCTTGCCTTCGTCGTGTATGCAATTGGCCTGTCCTACGCTGGGCAACATTTTGAGTTTGAATCGCCTGCATTGTTGTGGCTGGGAGTGCTCGCTGCCGTGCACGTCGGCCTTCGGCTCCACGTTCAATCCCAACAGGGATTTGCTGGATTGGTATGGAGTTGGGAGTCCCCTGAGAGCCAGCTCAACTGGAAAACGATGGGGTTCCAATCCATTCCCGAAATCCCCTATGCGTTGCGCACCTTGACGATTGGGCTGCTCACCATCGCCGCCGCGCGTCCGCAGTCGTCGTCTTCAGTGGAAGATTTAACACGTGAAGGCATCGACATAGTGCTGAGCATGGACTTATCGGCCTCCATGTTAAGCAAGGACTTTGAACCCAACCGCCTCGAGGCCTCGAACGAGGTCGCGACGGCTTTTGTCAACGATCGGCCCAATGACCGGATCGGCGTGGTGGCCTATGAAGGCGAGGCTTTCACGCAAATTCCATTGACCACCGACCAGCGGGTTGTGATGAATGGCATCGGTGAACTTGAGACCGGTTTGCTCGAAGGCGGCACCGCCATCGGCATGGGGCTCGCCACCGCGGTCAATCGCCTGAAGGATTCCGAAGCCGAGAGCAAGGTGGTCATCTTGCTCACCGACGGCGTGAACAACGCGGGTAAAATTGAACCGCTCGATGCGGCCCAGTTGGCCAAACTCAATGACATCCGCGTGTACACCATTGGGGTGGGTACCATCGGCAAGGCCCGCAGCCCTGTGGCCAAAGTCGGCAACCAATTCCAGTACGATTGGGTGGAAGTCGAAATCGATGAAACCGTTCTGCGCGGCATCGCCAAGCTCACAGGCGGGCGGTACTTCCGCGCCACCAATGGCGAAAAACTAGCGAGCATCTACACAGAAATCGACGCGTTGGAAAAAACCCGTTTCAACGTTTTGCGCTACAACCAAAAAACCGAAGAGTTCTTGCCCTTCGGCATCGCAGCTGTTTTGGCCTTTTTCATTGAATTCCTCCTCCGACAATTCGCCATCCGCACCCTGATATGAACACTACCGGTCAACGAAAATTCAAGGTGTTTGCGAACGGCGTCGCGCTGGCATTGGCAGAAGTCATCTTCTGGGCAGCCCTTTTTATCGGGTATTACAGCATCAAGCGGGTTGCACCCAATGTGCAATTGGAAAACGACGCCTGGTGGGCAGTGCTTCTTGTTCTGCCTGTTTCGTTGGCCATTTTCTTGTGGGGCTTACGCCAAAAGCAACGCTGGGCGAAAACACTCGCCGATGAAAACCTTTGGCCTGAATTGTTACCCCACTGGCGCCCACAATTGCACGGTTGGCGATTTTTCTGTTGGCGCATGGCGTTGGCCGCCATGTTGATTGGCGTCCTCGACCTGAAGGTTGGTGCGCGGTTGAAAGAGGTCAAAAGCGAAGGCGTTGACCTCATGGTGGCGCTAGACGTTTCCAACAGCATGGAGGCTGAAGATACCGGTACGAGTCGCATTGCATTGGCGAAGCAAAGCATCCAGCGCCTCGTCAATGCCCTCGACGGGGATCGAGTTGGCTTGGTCATCTTCGCGGGTGACGCCTTCGTTCAATGCCCCATCACCACCGATTATGGAGCGCTTAAGCTGTTCCTCGACGGGGTCACCACCGACCTAGTACCTGTCCAAGGCACGGCTGTTGGACGGGCCATTGAGGTCTGTACCGAAGGGTTTGACCCGGAATCTCCGGCTTCAAAAATGGTCGTGGTATTCACAGATGGGGAAAACCACGAGGACGACGCGGTGGTGGTGGCTGAAGATGCCCTCGACAAGAGGATTGAAGTGCATACCGTGGGAATGGGCAGCACGTCGGGAGCACCCATCCCCCTCTACGATCGCTTCGGAAAAAGCCGTGGTTTCAAAACCGACGCCGACGGCAATCCCATTGTCACGGCACTGGACGAAGCAACCTTGATTCAAGTGGCCGAGGCCGGCAACGGCACCTACGTCCAAGCCGGGAACGGTTTTGTCAACATCGCCCCCATTCTCGGTGCCATGAACGCGCTCAACCAAACCGAGACCTCAACGGTAGCGTACACCGATTTTACGCATCACTTCCATTGGTTTTTCTTGATTGCGCTGTTTTTCATTTTGGCAGAGGGCGCCTTGAACCTCACCTTTAAACCGCGCACAGCATGATGAAACGCATGGTGAATAGGTTTTCCCTCTTGCTCAGCATAATCGCATTGCTGGCATGCTCCAACCGCTCGTGGAGTCAATCCGACGACTATGCAGCAAAGGAGAGCATCATCGACGGCATCCGTGCATTTGAAGCCGGCGAGGACGGTGCCGACAGCCTTTTCTTACTCGGTGAACGCCATTCAAACCTCGCCGCACTATCAGCCTACAACGCCGGTCGCTCGCTTCTCGAAAAACCCGAATCTGGGCAAGAAGCCCGGCAGGCCTTTCAACGGGCCATCAAATCGGAGGCCAATGAGCAGCTGACTTCCGACGCATGGCACAACATTGGGAATTCCCTCTTGATGGAACAGGATTTGGAAAACGCCATTGAAGCCTACAAATCGGCGTTGCGTGCCAACCCCCGCAACGAAGCGGCTCGGTACAACCTCTCCTACGCCCTCCGCCAACAGCCGGACCAACAGGAGCAGCAAGACCAGCAGGACCAACAAGACCAGCAAGACCAACAAGACCAGCAAGACCAACAGGACCAACAAGACCAGCAGGACCAACAAGACCAGCAGGACCAGCAAGAACAACAGGACAAGCAGGACCAGCAGGACCAGCAAGAACAACAGGACCAGCAGGACAAGCAAGAACAAGAGCAGGAGCAACCCCAACAGGTGGAAGGGCAGATTTCCAAAGAAGACATGGAACGTATCTTGGAGAGCCTGGAACGCGGTGAAGAAGAAGTTCAGGCCAAGCTGATGAAGGCCAAGAGCCAAGGAAAAAAGAAGAAAATCGAAAAGGACTGGTAATGGTCAAGCTCACTTTCACATCCTGCATCCAATGGCTGCTGCTCTGCTTTCTGAGCGTGAGTGTTGCTTGGGGTCAAGAAGCCCTCGAAGTCAGTGTCAACCGAAATCCAGTGCGCGTTGGCGAGCAGGTCCAATTGACGTTTACCCTCAAAAACATTTCCCGCCGCATCGACGGCCCGCAAATTGAAGGCCTAAAGTTGCTTTATGGTCCCAGTACCTCCAACAGCACGAGCATCTTCAACGGCACCCGCACCAGTGAAGTCGGGTACACGTACACGTACCAGGTCCTTGCCAAGACGAATGTGCAAGTGCCTGCCTTCGAAGTCCAAGGGTCGAAGGGCACGCTGAAGAGCAAACCGTTCGTCCTCCGTGTCGTGGCCCGCGGTGCCAAACCCTCCGGCCCCAACGCCGGCAACCTGGGGAACGTCGCTTGCGTCATCGAGACGTCCAAGCGAAACGTGCACATTGGCGAGCCCATTGTAGTCTCTTTCAAGATTTTCAACCGGGCCAACAACCTCGACGTTCGGAAATTCAACATCCCCGAAACCCCCGGTTTTTGGAAGGAAGAAGTGAACATCCCCGAACCCCGATGGGAACCGCAAGTCGTTTCCGGTCAGCGCTACAACGTGGCCACGGTCAAAAAACTGGTGCTCTTCCCCCAACAAACCGGTACACTCGTTATCGAAGGCTTTGATTTGGTGGGGTACATGCGAACAAGCTTCTTCAACGGGCAAAATGTGACCGCCAACGCCGACCCCGTCAAAATCGAAGTGAAGCCGCTGCCGGAACCCATCCCTCCTGCTTTCCTTGGTGCGTTTGGGCAGTTGCGGGTGACCCCCAAACAGACGGAGCAGGCCTGCCGCACCAATGAAGCCATCACGTACGATTTAACGTTCAGCGGACAGGGGAACATGAAGTTCATCCAGGAACCGTCCTTGACGTGGCCCGGTGAGTTCGAGGTGTTCGATCCCGAGGTCATCGACCGCATCAACGTCAACGAGGGCGGTGAATCCGGGAGCCGCACGTTCCGGTACGTCGTTATACCACGTGCGCCCGGTCAATACGAACTCCCCGTGACGGAGGGCGCCTGGTTCAATACCAAGATTCGGAATTACAGCACATTGACGACCACGCCACTGGCATTAACGGTGGCCGCGAATACGACCGACGTGGGTGGCCCGGTGAATTACAATTCCAAAACGGACGTGCAAGTCCTCAACCAAGACATCAACTTCATCCACAGCGAGTGGAGCGGCCCCTGCCTGCCACGCAATCGATGGGAGATCGGAAGAGCACACGTCTGAACTCCAGTCACGCAGTGTTATCGCGT
>CAXREW010000259.1:0-3483 GCA_964229455.1 Flavobacteriaceae bacterium
CACCCTCCACCAGCGGTCGTGCTGAGGGTGATTTGCGACAATACTTGGTCGGAGATTGTCGTGGTGAGGGTGACGTCGTAGCTGCCTTCGCCAACATACAGAACACCATCGACAGTCGCCGTCGTGGCGCTGCCGCCGTTGCCCAAATCCCATTCGTAGGTGGTGATTTGGTTCGCGTTTCCGGCGAGTGACGCTTCAAAACTGGCCGCGAGCGAGTCACACCCGGAAGGGGGTGAAAAGGTAAACGACGCGTTCCCGCCTTCGCCGGCTTCGATGACCAATTGATAGGGGAAGGAGTCCGTGACCACCTGCTCAATACCAAAGGCCGAAGCGATGGCGGAGATGTTGATGACCATGTCGTACGTGCCGGCGAGCAAAGGGCTGCCGCAGATGTTGGCACATCCGAGGGTTTGGCCGTCGCTCGGGTAGTACACGGTGTCTTCGTCGTCCAGCTCGACCTGCATGCCGAGCGGCACACCGGTGATGGCGGTGATGGTCACGCTGTTCAAGTCAGCCGTGATCCCCGAACCTGGATCCACCACTTCAGCGGGCAGAAAAAACGTGATGGTCTCCTCGTAAAACACGCCGACCGTGGCAGCCGGCAATGCGGCGGGGCAGATGGTCGGGAACCCGTTGTCCGAGCTGCAGGTGGGGTCGGCTTCGCACGCGGTGCATTGCCCGGAGGCGGGCTTCGCAGCGAGCAAAAGCCCCATACAAAAGAGGGCTGCGAGCGGTGTGTGAAGAGCGAACATGGACACCAATGTATTACCTTTTCTTAAAATTAAGCTGGCATGAAGCCCATCCTTACCCTCTTACCTGCTTGCGCATTTCTATGCGCCTCCACTGCCTTAGGCCAAATCATCCCATTGGCGGATGTTCAAGGCCAGGTAGAATCTTCACCTTATGAAAATCAACAAGTTACTGTGTCGGGAAAGGTCACTGAAGCCTTTGGTGATACCTGGTACTTGCAAGACGATTACGGCGCCTGGAACGGATTGTACGTGGTGGGTCCCGATGTGGTGATCCCAGCGAATGTTCCGTATTGGAATGGTGATCGCCAGCCGGAGGTGGGTGACGTGTTGGAACTCACCGGAACGGTCATCGAAGAGGACGGCAACACGCAGTTGGTGGATGTTGAGCTGGTGGAATTCGTGGATTTCTGGAACGCTACTCCGGCTGGCATCTGGACGACTGCGGCGGAAACGCAGGATGAGCAATACGAAGGCACGCGTATCCGGTTGGAGAACGCAACGGTGCTCACTGAACCCGATGCGGACGGATACTGGACAGTGTCGATGCCCGATGGCGAAGTGACGTGCTGGGGCGTGGACACGTACGATCCCAGCGGCAACGAGGACCCCGACGGGCCGACACCGGGCGATGTGTACTTGATTTACGGCGCCTCTCACCAAATCGGCGACGCGTATGTCTTGCACGTGGGTGACATCGATGTGGTGTCGCTCGGGGTGTCGGAGCAACCGGTGTCCTTGTGGTCGGCCTACCCCAATCCGGTCGCGGATGTATTGACCATTGAGGCAGGCGCAGGGGTTGCCGAGGACACGCCGTTTTGCATTCGTATTTTCAATTCTACCGGCAGCCTTGTAATGGAACGCGCTTCCATGCAGCAGCCGATGCGTTTGGAAGTCAAATCCGTACCTAGCGGGGTTTACACTGTGCGTGTGCTGGCGGAAAGCGCAAACGAGGTGACGGCTGTGTCTCGCTTCATGAAAAACTAATAAGAAGGCGTTTTCAGGCGAATTTTTGTGCTTTCGTCCTTTTATTACTCAATGTTAACGAACAAATCATTGTTCATAACCCTACGTCTAGCGATTCGCCGGAAAGCGTTGCCAGGCTTGAGATGCCGGGAATTTGACGATCGATGAGACGTGGGTTTTCAACAATCGAAAACGCGAATTCATCTAACAATAACGCCGTTTCATTTTTAAAATTCACGCTTTTGTAGTATTTTCGAGTGCTTAACTTTCGGTCTAACCATCCGTTTCTTAGTCACTTGAAGATGCTTCAAACTAAAACCCTCCCAATCGAGCGTGCTCGCGCCCTCGTTTTGCTTATTCCCGCTTTGGTGTTTGTCAGCCTTGCGTTTGCGCAGCCGACACTTTGCACGACAAACCAAATTGGATCACACAACTACAGCGATGCGGTTTGGTCATGTGTAGATGGATCAACCACCCCTCCATCTGGTGCGAATGTCACAATCACCAATGCGACCATTACGATGGATTCGGATGTGACCATCGGAACACTCACCATTGCAAGTTCGGGTTATGTGAATTTGGGGTCAGCAACCATTACCATTGAGGATCAATTGATTGTCAATGAATTGGATGGAATTGCGGATAACGGAGGATCCTCAACGGTCATCTTCACGTCGACAGTGGCATCCGATGGCTCGTCATCAACCGTTGGCGGTTCAAACGAACATACATTGTACAATGTGGTGGTGGCTTCTGGTTCAACGGTAGCATTTGGTGCAGGGGACGGCGTTTCCCCGCCTCCTGGTGCAACATACATCACGGGTGAATTGAAATTGGACGGCGGAGCGGTTGTCACCTATGCGCCATTCTATGGGTCTGCTTCGACATTGGTGTATGACGACACCCACACCAGTGTTGGCCCAGAATGGACGGCCGGGGCTTCATCCGGAAAAGGCGTGCCACACCACGTTTCTGTGGGCGCGAGCTCTTCTCTGGACTTCGGCTCAACTTCTAGCAATTACACCTGCACAGGGAACTTCACGGTTGACGGTGCCTCTGCCTCTTTGGACGTAGCGGACATGACAGGCACGTTGACGGTTGACGGCAACTTGTCTCTCGGTACGTCAAGCGCCGTAAGCCTAACCTTGCCTTCAGCAGAGGGTGCGAGCAAAATTGTTGTTGGCGGTGATTTGACTTTCGGCGCCAACACGACCATCACGGGCGAAGAAGCCAACCTCGAAGTTCGCGGCAACCTTGCCAATAGCGTGACGGACGTAGCGTTCGGCTTGTTGAAGATGAACGGTTCTGCCGATCAAGATGTGACCGGCAGCAAAATCACAGTCGACTCCCTCGTCGTGGCCAACACGCAAAACGCGGCGGCCAACGATACGGACGTTGATTTCCAGGCCGACGTGGACATCGTCCCAGGCGGCGTCTTCAACCCCATCGACGGCACGGCTAAAATCACCGGCACGTTCACCATGAACTCCGATGCCACCGGCACCGCCCGCATCGCAACCCTCGTCGACGACGGCTCAACCTCCGACGTTGATGGCGACATTACGTTTGAGCGGTATGTGCCTGCAGCGAGCGGCCCGACGTGGTTGGCAGCAGGAAATTACGTAGTAGGCGCTACCCGTTCAGAATGGACGACTTCTTTTGGATCAGATTTCCACTTGGTTTTTGACTGGGACGAAACGGCAAGTGCGCCGGACGAAGCTGGAGAATTAGCCTCATCTCCGAATCCTTGGACCGTCATTTCTACAGG
>CAXREW010000260.1:0-2714 GCA_964229455.1 Flavobacteriaceae bacterium
CTGGAAACATCAATGTCCAAACGGAAAACATTTTTCCAATCATCAAGAAATTCCTGTACAGCGATCACGAGATTTTCCTGAGGGAATTGGTATCGAACGCAGTCGATGCAACGCAAAAGCGAATCACATTGGCCAAATTGGGCGAAGTGCCCGCTGTGGAGGGAACCACCTCCATCGAGGTCATCCGCGATGAAGCGGCGAAAACGTTGACCATTCGCGATCGAGGCATCGGCATGACAGAGGAGGAAGTGAACAAGTACATCAACCAAATTGCCTTTTCTGGCGCCACGGAATTCCTCGACAAGTACCAGGGCGAAGAAGCCAAAACGGCCATCATTGGGCACTTCGGATTGGGCTTCTACTCCGCTTTCATGGTGGCCAAGCAAGTGGACATCGTTACGTGGAGCCAGCGTGAGGACTCCACCCCGGTTAAGTGGAGCTGCGACGGATCTCCCGAGTACTCCATTGAGGCGGCGGAAAAGAACGAGCGCGGAACGGACATCGTTTTGCACATCGCCGACGAAAGCACAGAATTTCTTGAGGATGCCCGTATCCAAGGCATCCTGACGAAGTACTGCAAGTTCATGCCCGTGGAGATCATCCACGGAACCAAATCCGAGTGGAACGACGATCCTTCTGGTGAGAAAGACGAAAACGGCAACGTCAAGAAGATTGAATCCACAGTACCGCGCGTGGTCAACGCCACCACCCCTTTGTGGAGCAAGGCACCAGCCGACTTGAAGGACGAGGATTACGCCGATTTCTACAAGGACTTGTACCCGATGAACTTCGAGGATCCGCTGTTTCACATTCACTTGAACGTGGACTTCCCCTTCAACCTCACGGGTATTCTGTATTTCCCTCAGCTGAAGAAGGAAATGGAATTGCGTCGGGACAAAATCCACCTGTACTCCAACCAGGTGTTTATCACCGACAACGTGGAGAACATCGTTCCCTATTTCCTCACCCTCCTGCACGGTGTCATCGATTCCCCTGACATCCCATTGAACGTCTCGCGCTCCTACCTCCAAGAAGACGCGAACGTCAAGAAAATCAGCGGCCACATCTCCAAAAAGGTCTCGGACAAGCTGAACTCCATGTTCAAAAAGGACCGTGAGACGTTTGCAGCCCAGTGGGACGACCTGCGCATCTTCATCGAGTACGGCATGCTGACGGACGAGAAATTCATGGAACGCGCCAAAAAGTTCATGCTTTTTAAAGACACCACCGGCGCGTGCATGACATACGAAGAGTTGATCGAAGCAGTCGGAGAAACCCAGAAGGACAAAAATGACAAGGTCGTCCTGCCATACACCGCCGATGCGACCAATCAACACGGCTTCATCGCCCCGGCATTGGAACGTGGGTACAAAGTCCTGGTGATGGAAGGGCCACTGGCTTCCCACATGGTGCAAAAGCTGGAAGAAGCCTACCCCGACGTTCAATTCAAGCGAGTCGATTCGGATGTCATCGACAACCTCATCGAAACGGAAGAAACCGCAACCAGCGCC
The DNA here is from genome assembly GCA_964229455.1 of Flavobacteriaceae bacterium. Taxonomy (GTDB): domain Bacteria; phylum Bacteroidota; class Bacteroidia; order Flavobacteriales_D; family Sanyastnellaceae; genus UA16. The sequence continues at coordinate 1,512 of CAXREW010000260.1, forward strand.
CTCGACGAAAAGCAAGAAGAAGAAGTCAAGCCCATCTTAGAAAGCGCCTTTCCCGGCGAATCTTACAAGGTGAAATTCGTGGCGATGTCCCCCACTGCGGCCCCACTGACCATTACCCGTTCGGAGTTCATGCGCCGCATGAAGGAGCAACAGGCCGTTGGCGGTGGCGGGTTCCAGATGTTTGGCAATCTCCCGGACAGCTACGACGTCGCGGTCAACGCCAACCACCCCCTTGTCCAAAAGATTTTAGCTGAAAAAGATGAAGCAGCGCGAAAAGCAATGGCCAAAAAGGCCGGAGACCTCGCACGCTTGTCGCAGGGGTTGTTGGAAGGCGAGGAACTAACCTCCTTCATCGAGAATGGATACGCCGAACTCGCGTGAGCCGTTACGGCGCATGGATTGGAGGTGCCATCGGTTGGGCGTTAGGCGGCCCAATCGGTGGCATCTTGGGTTATACGTTCGGCAAGATGTTCTCAGACACGAGCCTGTCTGTTGAAGGCACACCCCACGCCACTCGATCCCAAACGCGTCCAGGAGATTTCAGCCTGGCATTGCTCGTACTCAGCGCGGCCGTTATGAAAGCTGACGACCGCGTGCTGAAGTCCGAGCTCGACTTCGTCAAGGACTTCTTGAAGAAAAATTTTGGACCCCGGCAGGCGGACCAGTTGACGTTGATGCTCCGGGATGTCCTGAAGCAACCCATCAACACCCGGGAAGTCGCGGACCAAATCAGACGGCACATGGACGTCGCCAAGCGGCGGCTCCTCATCCAGTACCTCTACGGCATCGCCAAATCAGACGGCCAAATCCACACCAACGAGATTACCGTCATTCGCCAGATTGCCGGATGGATGGCCATTTCGGCGGCCGACCTGGCCAGCATTGAGGAGTTATTCAACGCAGGTTCACCTGACCCCTATAAGGTTCTAGAAATCAATCCGTCCGCAACCGATTCCGAGGTAAAAAAAGCCTACCGAAAGCTCGCGGTGAAGTTCCATCCGGACAAAGTATTGGATTTGGGTGAGGCGCACAAGAAGCAAGCCCGCGAGCGTTTTGACGCCATCCAGGCGGCATACGAACAAATCAAATCCGACCGCGGTTTCAAGTAAAAGCATCGACGTTTAGCCCCTATCTTCGGGCTCAACCTGATTTACACTTGATACCCCAATGAGGAAGTTCTCCATTCCGGCGGCTGCGTTGCTC
>CAXREW010000261.1:0-4931 GCA_964229455.1 Flavobacteriaceae bacterium
TGTACTCCTCGGCAATCTCGCCTGGAATCAGGTTGCCATCGAGGTACTCAAAGTTCAAGTCATCTGTGTCCGGGCTGGTCGGATCAAGGTAAACCTCACCGCCTTCGCAAAGACTCTGATCCTCCAAACTTGGCGTTGGCGTGTACTGTGAGTACAACGGTATCGAGGCTGAAGCCGATCCGCACCCGTTGGTCACGACAATCGAAGCGTTGTAGGTGGTCGTGCTGGAAAACGAATAGTCGTTTGTCGCCACTCCGTCCTGCCCTGGAGCGGACCAATTCAATTCAGCCGTTCCTCCAATGTCCTCCACTTCGGCAAATACTGTTTCGCTTTCACCGTTGCACAGCAAATCATCCAAAACAGTCAGGGATACCGATGGCTCCTCCGTGATCTCGATGTCGTAGCAGTAATCGGTTTCACACGTCTCCTCCGTGAAGCAAATTTCATACAAACCGTAGCTCGATGGTGAGAATTCCGTGTCGTATTCGTTGACGTTGGAGAACGACCACGGCACGGGGCCGGACAAGCATTGCCACGTCCCGGTTGCGGGAGAAGCTTCACATTGCGACTCGGAGGTGAAGATGGTCCCCGCGGACAAATCGCTGATTTGCGTAGCGTTCAAGAAACCACAGTTGTACACCGAAACAGAGAGTACATCGCTGTCGATGCTCGCGTCCTCATAGAAAACGATTTCAATTTCGTCGCCGGCTGCAATGTCAAAATCAAACTGCTCGAAAGAACTGCTAGACGTCAAGATGTAGCTGTCCTCTCCGTTGATGATGACTTCGAGGTAGCTTCCGCCCCAACCAGAATCTTCGTTGGAACTCATGTACACAAGCAAGGCTCCTTCCTGCGGGCTGGAATAGCCGCCTTCAAAAACCACGTTGTCTGGAATGCCGTCACAGAAGGGGTCGACCGTGACCTCCGGAATATAGGAGCCGATGGTCTCGATGATGAACACCCGTTGCCCTTGGCAGCCATCTTCATCCGTGACCAACAGGCGGTACGTTCCCGCTGTCAACTCCGCACCCGCGTCTCCAACATAGGACACCACTTCACCTCCCAAACCATTCCAATCGGGGTCCCATTGGTACGCTGCATATTCCAATTGCTCCAACGAGTCAACAACGACGATTGCGGTTTGACCAGGGCACACAGCGGGGGGGTCGATGACAACGTCTGGCAAGAAATAAGGGCTTTGGTCGACGTAAAATTCTTCCACTACAGTGCATTGGTCGAGGTAACCCGTCACGAAGAAGGTGCCCCCGTACGTGTAGGTATTGGTGTTGCTAACCGTACCGTCCGACCAAACGATCTCATCGAAATCGCCGGTTGCGGTAACGGTCAATTCGCCACCTGCACAAATGGCCGAATTGCCTTCTACGGTGAGCGGCGGTAATTCGATGTCCAACACCTCAATGACCAGGGTGGTCACGGTTTCTCCAACGGGATCGCCATCATCCGTTGCCGTGATGGTGATCTCTTGGATCCCCACATTATCCGACTGCGCCGTGAACGTACCGGTGATGTTCGTGAGGTTGTCTTCCTCGGTGATGGTGTAGTCCCAACCAGGCGCATCCGTGCACGTGACCGTGATGGTTTGGTTCGGTTCTGGCCCGAGGAAGCTCAGGTTCATGTCGTAGGTATTCCCCAAGCACATAACCAAGGTGTCGCATCCTACATTGGCGGTAGGGAAGGGCGCCAAATTTTCGCTGTCTTCCGCAGAATCCATGATGAAGCTGCGGTAGTCCATCCAATTTACGCCGTCATCCGCATCCGGACCAGTTCCTTGCGGACCGTTGTACGTGTCGTCGAGCGTATTAAACCGCCCAAACTGCAGGAATGGTCCGAAATCAGGCGCCGCGTCAATACCAACAGTTGCTGGGCTATCACCACAGCATCCATTGCTTCCGCCGACATCGCCGTGGGCCCAGTCCATATTGAGGTAACACATTTGCGTATTCGCTCCGTCCGGCAAGTATTCTGAATCCTCACTCGTGATGACGATTTGGTAGGAATTGAAGAGATCCGTGCCTTGGTTGTAGTAGCCAACATCTACAAAGTTGATGAAGACCTCATCTTGGGTGATTTTGTAGTAAATGTCCCCCGACAAGCGGTAATCCGAGTCGGCCCAGAAGCCGGCGATTTGAGCTACTTCGTCTGTGGTTTCCGGGAATTCCTCCGGCGTCCAATCGATGGTGTAGCCATCGAACGAAACAGAGCCTTTTGAATTCAGATAAAACGACTCAAACACCAAGCCGTATAGGTTGAATTCAAAGCCCATTTGGATGGGCGCCGTGGAGTAGTCTACGTTAATGCCTGCGCCTGCTGTGTAGTACTGGTCATCCTCCGTGATTAGCGTGTACGTGTCATCCGGCTCGACCCAGCAGTCACAACCGCTAGTGGTCACCATCATGCGGTGTGCTTTGCGATCCGCAATCTCATCCGCATGCTCTGCTTGCCACTTGGACTTGTGTTCCTTCAAAATGCGCTTGACCTCATCGTGGTCGTATCCCTCCCAAGCACGGAAGACGTCCCATTCCTCACGGGTCATGTTCAATACGGCACCCTTGAAGGAGCCATAGCGGTCCATGATGCCGTCGATGTGCGTTTCCGACGGTTGTACGAACGGTACTGAAAGATCATTGGTCGAATAATCAACCTGGGCAACCGCCAAACTGGTGGCAGCGCTCAGCACCAAGGTCAAAATGAATCGAGTCATGTAAGCAGGTTTTCTTTTGTCAGGCGACTCCGGCGTTTCCGCAGTTATCCACAGAAAAAACGACCAAAGAGTTCGTAAATATAAGGCAACAGGCGACCCAAAGAAATATCACGCTTTCAATCTCAGCGACGCTGCGCATTCCGCGCTAATTTTGTGTTCTAATCGCGAGCGATGAAAAACATTCGAAATTTCTGCATCATTGCCCACATCGACCACGGCAAAAGCACCTTGGCTGATCGACTCCTCCAAACCACTGGAACCATTACAGAGCGGGAGATGCAGGACCAAGCGCTCGACGATATGGACCTCGAACGAGAGCGTGGAATCACCATCAAAAGCCACGCCATACAGATGGCGTACAAGGCACAGAATGGAGAGGATTTTGTGTTCAATTTGATTGACACCCCCGGGCACGTGGACTTCAGTTACGAAGTGTCGCGTTCCATTGCAGCATGCGAAGGGGCACTGCTCATCGTGGATGCTACGCAAGGTATTGAGGCTCAGACCATTTCGAACTTGTACCTGGCCCTTGAACACGATTTGGAGATCATTCCAATCCTGAATAAAATGGATTTGGACTCGGCGGACCCTGAAGTGGTAGGTGACCAAATCGTGGACCTCATCGGCTGTTCCATGGACGACATCATCCCTGCCAGCGGAAAGACCGGTTTGGGCGTGGAGGACATCCTCGAAGCGATTGTGGAACGCGTACCCGCGCCCAAAGGCGATCCAGAGGCCCCGTTGCAGGCCATGATTTTTGATAGCGTTTACAACCCCTTCCGGGGCATCATTGCCTATTATCGCATCCTCAATGGCCGACTCAAAAAAGGCGACCAGGTCAAGTTTTTTGCCACCAACCGCGAATACGAGGCGGATGAAATTGGGGTGCTCGGAATGGACTTGCAGCCTCGAAAAGAGGTAACAGCGGGGAACGTTGGCTACATCATTTCCGGCATCAAAAACGCTCGTGAAGTCAAGGTCGGCGACACCATCACGCTCAAAGAAAATTCGTGCCAGGATCGCGTGAAGGGGTTTGAAGATGTCAAGCCCATGGTCTTTGCCGGCATTTATCCCGTGGACACCGAAGACTACGAGGAATTGCGCGCCTCGATGGAAAAGCTCCAGCTTAACGACGCGTCCCTCGTGTTTGAACCGGAATCTTCGGCAGCCCTGGGCTTTGGTTTCCGGTGCGGCTTCTTGGGCATGCTCCACATGGAAATCATCCAGGAACGCCTCGAACGGGAATTTGATATGACGGTCATTACCACCGTCCCCAATGTGAGCTACCACGCATTCACCAAGGACGGCGAGAAGCACATTGTCAACAACCCGTCCGACTTGCCCGAACCGAACCACCTTGACCACGTGGAGGAACCGTTCATCAAGGCACAGGTCATCACCAAAAGCGAGTACATCGGTCAAGTCATGAACCTCTGCATCGAAAAGCGCGGGGTGTTGAGCAACCAAGTGTATTTGACCTCGGACCGAGTCGAGCTCAGCTTCAGCATGCCACTCGGCGAAATCGTATTCGACTTTTACGACAAACTCAAGTCCGTTTCGCGCGGTTACGCATCGTTCGATTACTTCCCGGACGAATACAAGCCATCCAACCTGGTCAAACTAGACATCATGTTGAACGGCGACGGGGTCGACGCTTTGAGCGCCTTGATCCACCGCGACAACGCCTTTAACCTGGGCAAGAAAATCTGCCTAAAGCTGAAAGAACTCATCCCCCGGCAGCAGTTCATGATCGCCCTCCAAGCAGCCATAGGAGCCAAAATCATCGCCCGCGAAACCATCAAGCCTGTGCGGAAGGACGTTACCGCCAAATGCTACGGCGGGGACATCACCCGAAAGCGAAAGCTGCTAGAAAAGCAGAAAAAAGGGAAAAAGCGGATGCGCCAGGTGGGCAACATCGAAGTGCCTCAGTCCGCTTTCCTTGCCGTCCTGAAATTGGATTGATACCCGGGGACGGTCAAGCCTCCTTCAGCTGCGGCGTAGCCACCGCGTTTTTGTTGGCCAGCTGGCCACACGCTGCGTCAATGTCCTTGCCGCGTGAACGACGGACATTCACGATGATGTTGCAGCTTTCGAGCAATCCAACAAACGCATCCACCCGCTCAGGATCCGCCTGCTGAAACTCACCTCCATCGATGGGGTTGTACTCGATCACATTGACCTTGCACGGCACGCAGGCGCAAAAGTTGGC
>CAXREW010000262.1:0-15949 GCA_964229455.1 Flavobacteriaceae bacterium
AAGTGTGGGACAACGACCGCATCCACGGCCCAAAAATGGCCCGGTCTACCCCTCGCACATTCGCCCCTCCTTTAGAAATGGACATCCGTGAAGAGCGCGACCAAACCAACGCAGACATCGAGGAACAAATGCGGCAGGCGCGGGAAAGCGCGGCTGAACTGCGCGAGGAAATGGAAGAGCTCCGCAGGCAACTCGCAGAAGATTCAGAGATCGATTGGAAAGACGAGCGCGCCATGGAGGAGCTCATGAAAAAGCAAGAGGAGCTCCGCGAAAACCTCGAGCAACTCCAGCAACAAAACAGCGAAAAAGACGAGCGCGCCAATGAATTCAGCCCCGAGGAAGAGCGCATCCTCGAAAAGCAAGAACAGCTCCAAGAACTCATGGAACAGGTGATGAGCGATGAACTCAAGGCCATGTACGAGGAAATGCAGCGGCTAATGGATGAGATGGATCCTGAGGCGTTGGAGCAAATCCAAGAGCAGCTCGAAAACATGCAAGTGGACCAAGAATCCCTTGAAAAAGAGCTGGACCGCGCCCTCGAGCAATTCAAGCAGCTGGAGTATGAGGTCAAAATGGCAGAGGCCATTGAAGACCTCAAGGAACTCGCTGAACAGCAGGAGGAGCTCGCTGAGAAAACACGAAACGAGGAGAGCCCAAGCGACAGCCTCAAAGCCGAACAAGACGCCCTGAACGAAGCGTTTGAAGAAATTCAGGAGCGCCTCGACCAACTGGAAAAAGACAACCAAGAGCTCGAAAATCCGAATGCCACCATGGACCGCGAAGAAGAACGCGAATCCATCGAGCAGAAAATGAACGAGAGCTCCGATCAGCTGGATCAAGACAAGAACAAAAAAGCCTCCCAACAACAGCAGCAGGCCGCTGATGAAATGCAGCAGATGGCCGAGCAGATGGAGAGCATGATGCAGCAGCAAAGCGAGGAGTCACTGGAAATCGACATGGACGCCTTGCGCGCATTGCTCGAAAACATCATCGATTTGTCGTTTGATGAGGAGGGGCTAATGGAAGCCTTGCGCACCACTAGCGACAACGACCCCGCCTACGTGATGCACGGACAAACCCAGCGCCGGCTCAAAGACGATGCGCGCATGGTGGAAGACTCTTTGTTTGAATTGAGCTTGCGAATCCCGCAATTAGCGCCCGCGGTCAACCGGGAAATTGGTCTCATCAACCACCATATGGAACAGGCCTTGGGCGGCTTCGGCAACCGTGAAACCGACCTCATCACCAGCAACCAGCAGTACGTGATGACCAGCTTCAACAACCTGGCTTTGATGTTGGATGACGCGCTGCAGCAAATGCAGCAGGACATGGCGCAAAAGCAACCGGGCAGCGGCAACTGCGAAAACCCTGGTGGCAATGGAAAACCGAAGCCGGCGCCGAGTGCTGGCGACATCAAAAAAATGCAGCAATCCCTCGGGGAACGCCTGCAGAAAATGAAGGAAATGATGGGCGAAGGTGCGAACGCCGGGCGCGATGGACGTCAACAGCGTCAACTCAGCAAAGAGCTCGCACAGATGGCTGCCCAGCAGGCTGCGTTGCGCCAAATGGCCGAGCAAAAAACCCAGGACCTCAATGCCGATGGATCTGGCGACGGCACCCAGATGAGCGACATCGCTAAGGAGATGGAGGAAATTGAGCGCGACCTGGTTAACAAAGACGTGACCATCGAAACCCTTGAGCGCCAACAAGAGCTTTTGGTGCGCTTGCTCGAGGCTGAAAAAGCCGAGATGACCCGCGGTGAAGACGACAAGCGCAAATCAACGACCGGCAACCAAAACCTCGCCACTGCTCCCGCTCCATTGCTGGAGTACCTCGACCAAAAGGCGCGAGAAGCCGAATGGTTACGAACAATCCCCCTTGAATTGCAGGAATACTACCGAGACCGAGTCAACGATTATTTCAATAATTTGGACGACACAAAGCCCACCCTCGAGCTTCAACCCGAACGCTAGGTATTATGATTGAAACCATGCACACATTGGAATTTGCTTCCCAGCCGGAGAACATTGCGATCATTGAGCGTTTGATCGATGAAATTCGAGACAACAACGCGTTCGACGATGAGTGCTATGGCGACGTGTTGATTGCGATGACTGAGGCAGTCAACAACGCCATTGTTCATGGCAACAAACTGCAAGAAGACAAGACCGTGGTGGTCGAATACGAACTGCAGGAGCGCAACCTCTACTTCAAAATCACCGATCAAGGTGCGGGCTTTGACTTTGAAAACGTCCCAGACCCCACTTCACCTGAAAACATCGAAAAGCCCAACGGCCGCGGCGTCTTCCTGATGCGAAGCCTCGCTGATGAGTGCACGTTCGATGACGATGGTCGCATTGTTGAGTTGACCTTCAACGACGTTTTCGCGGCGTCTTAACCCTGTTTCCTTGGCATTCCAATTTCACAATGCCGACCACGCTTTTCGGTGTCCCAACCGACGGAACATCCGAGCGTGGATCCAAGATTTTGCAGTTGCACACGGAAAAACCATTGGTGAACTCGCCGTGGTGTTCTGCTCGGACGATTACCTGCTCGAGGTGAACAAAACCCATCTCCAGCACGATTACTACACCGATATCATCACGTTTGACTATTGCGAGGCAGATGAAATCTCCGGTGATCTGATGCTATCAATCGACCGAATCAAGGACAACGCGAAACAACACAACCAGTTGTTTTTCAGAGAGTTACTACGTGTTATCATCCACGGACACTTGCACCTTGTCGGGCACAAAGACAAAACAGAAGCCGAGCAAAAAACCATGCGCACCCAAGAGGACCGTTGGATCGCGCGCTACTATGAACACTACGCATGATCCACGACACCTATGACGTCATTGTAGTTGGAGCGGGACACGCCGGCAATGAAGCCGCTGCTGCTGCTGCAAACCTCGGGGCCTCCACCCTGCTCATCACCATGAACATGGGCGTCATTGGCCAGATGTCATGCAATCCCGCCATGGGGGGAATCGCCAAAGGCCAAATCGTCCGAGAAATCGACGCCTTGGGCGGGTACTCTGGAATTGTCAGCGACCACAGCGCCATTCAGTTCCGCATGCTCAACCGTTCAAAGGGACCCGCTATGTGGTCTCCTCGAACCCAAAACGACCGCATGCGCTTCGCTGAAAAATGGCGGCTCATGCTAGAGCAAACACCGAAGCTTGATTTTTGGCAAGACGCTGTTATTGAGCTGCTCATCGAAAACGGAACCTGTGTAGGTGTCAAAACCCAACTCGGGGCGACGATTCGCTCTCGATCCGTTGTGGTAACCGCTGGAACATTCCTCAACGGCCTCATGCACGTCGGCGAAAAGCAGTTTGGCGGTGGACGCGCTGGGGAAAAGGCCGTCCGAGGCATCACCGAGCAATTGGTTGAACACGGCTTCAGTGCAGACCGAATGAAAACAGGAACGCCCCCGCGTGTTGACGGTAGAAGCATCAACTACAGTGTGATGGAGGAGCAAAGGGGCGATGACCATCCTCAGCGATTCTCCTATACCAACACCCCTGTGCTGGAACATCAGCGCAGCTGCCACATCGCCTACACCAACACAGGCGTTCACGATTTGCTGCGTGAAGGCTTCGACCGCTCCCCCATGTTCAATGGACGCATCCAAGGCTTGGGGCCTCGATACTGCCCCAGCATCGAAGACAAAATCGAACGGTTCAGCGACAAAGACGCCCACCAATTGTTCGTCGAACCAGAGGGCTGGGACACGATTGAGGTCTATGTAAACGGATTCAGCACCAGCTTGCCTGAGGACGTCCAAGTACGCGCCCTGCGAGCAGTTCCTGGATTCGAAAACGTCAAGTTCTTCCGCCCAGGCTACGCGGTTGAATACGACTTTTTCCACCCAACTCAATTGCGGCATAGCCTGGAGACGAAGGCCATCAATAATCTCTTTTTCGCGGGGCAGATCAACGGAACCACAGGGTACGAGGAAGCGGCAGCGCAAGGCATTATGGCGGGAATCAATGCCGCGCGTTCCACGTGGAACAAAGAGCCTGTCGTGCTGAAGCGGAACCAAGCATACGTGGGTGTGTTAATTGATGACCTCGTTACGAAAGGCACCAAGGAGCCTTACCGCATGTTTACGTCACGTGCTGAATACCGCATTCTCCTCAGACAGGACAACGCCGATCAGCGTCTAACACCTTTGTCCCACAGCATTGGATTAGCTGGTGAAGAGCGGCTGCGCGAATTAGAGAATAAGCGCGCCCGCGTACATTCCATGCGCAAAGGATTGGAAAAACTCAGTGTGTCTCCAGAAGACGTAGCAGGTCTGTTGGCTTCGAAAGAATCCGCTCCTTTGAAGCAGAAACAAAAGGCCATATCCATTTTGACTCGACCCAACATCGGCATCAACGATATGATTGGCCACATGGGCTCCGTTGCAGAACTTTCCAATCAACACGCGCTGAGAGCATCTGATTTAGAAAGCATGGAGGTCGAAATCAAGTACCAAGGATATATAGAGAAGGAGCAAGCGGTCGCGGACAAACTTCAGCGATTGGACTATGTGACCATCCCAAAAGATTTCGACTACCACGCCCTCGAATCACTCAGCAGTGAGGCCCGGGAAAAACTTTCTGCAGAAAAACCCGACACGCTTGCAACCGCATCAAGAATTTCCGGGGTGAGCGCTTCGGATCTTGCGGTTCTCCTTGTTCGGCTCGGTCGATAGGGTGTTCCACGTGAAACATTGCGAGAAACGCTGTTTTCGCGCCCATAACAGCTCTAATGCGTCTCCATGAACCACTCATCGAATCTTTGTTCAAGGTTTGTTTTTCTATCAGCTTGATAATCAGTTCTTTAGGTGGCTTTGTTGGCCAAAACCCACCAAACTACCTTTGCGGCTGAATATTTCATCACCATGGACATCCAAAACATCCTCCGCGAGCTCAACATTCAATCCACCAACCCTGGTGTCATGATCGGCACTGAAGCATTTGGCTCAGGACCCATCATCGAATCAATTTCTCCTGTCGACGGCAACGTCATTGCATCACTTACCAGCGCGACTGAAGAAGAATACGAGCGAGTCATTGCTGCGGCACAAGCAGCTTTCGTTGAATGGAGAAGTGTGCCTGCACCCAAAAGAGGAGAGGTGGTCCGCCAATTCGGAGACGCCCTCCGCGAAAAAAAGGATGCGCTCGGTGCCTTGGTGAGCTATGAAATGGGCAAGTCTTTGCAAGAAGGTCTGGGTGAGGTGCAGGAGATGATCGACATCTGTGACTTTGCGGTTGGCTTGAGCCGACAGCTTTACGGAATGACCACACATTCAGAACGGCCTGAGCACCGCATGTCTGAACAGTACCACCCACTTGGAGTGGTTGGCATCATCTCAGCGTTCAACTTCCCCGTCGCTGTATGGGCGTGGAACACAGCACTGGCATGGATTTGCGGCGACTCGTGTGTTTGGAAGCCTTCTGAAAAGAGCGCGCTTTGCTCCCTAGCGTGCCAACACATATGGAATCGAGTGGCTACATCCAACGGTGTTCCTGCTGCCCTTTCTTGCGTAGTGAACGGCTATGCTAATATCGGAGAGAAAATCAGCGCTGATGGACGCAGTCCGTTGGTCAGCGCCACAGGTAGCACCCGCATGGGCAAGGCGGGAGGCGCTACCGTCGGTGCCCGATTGGGCCGCGCGCTGCTCGAGTTGGGAGGAAACAACGCCATCATCATCACGCCTGACGCCGACCTTGATATGGTGGTGCCAGCGGCGGTATTTGGCGCTGTTGGAACCTGTGGTCAACGTTGCACATCCACGCGTCGTCTCATCATCCACCGCTCCATCTACGATCAGGTCAAAAACGTTTTGGCCAATGCCTACAAGCAATTGAGCATCGGAAACCCCCTGGACCAAAGTAACCACATAGGACCGTTGACCGATCAAGACGCGGTTCAGATGTACCTGGATGCCCTCCAAGCCGTGGAGGACCAGGGGGGTACATTCGTCGTCAAGGGCGGCAAGTTGGAAGGCACGGGATATGAGAGCGGATGCTATGTCAGCCCTTCAATTGCGGAAGCCAGCAACAACCTCGCAATTGTCCAGCATGAAACCTTCGCGCCACTCCTGTACATCATGCCTTACGATGAATTGGACGAGGCGATTGCTATGCAAAACAACGTTGCACAAGGGCTCTCCTCAGCCATCATGACCAACAACGTCCGGGAAGCTGAAGCGTTCTTGTGTGCGAGCGGTTCCGACTGCGGCATTGCTAACGTCAACATCGGCACTTCTGGTGCTGAAATCGGCGGTGCCTTCGGTGGAGAAAAGGAAACCGGTGGAGGCCGTGAGTCAGGCTCTGATGCGTGGAAAGCATACATGCGCCGCCAGACCAATACCGTCAACTACGGACGCACCTTGCCGTTGGCCCAGGGCATCAAATTCGACCTCGGTTGATGCGCGGGTTCTTTTTGGTTCTCACCGTTGCTTTCTTAGCGGCGTGTGGAACACATGAGCCGTCACCCAACCTGCTTGTATTTGCGTTGAACGACTCGGTTCAAGCTAATTTTCCCATCGCTATTCGCGATTCAGGATGGATGGTGACCAATAGGGGAGAGACCATCCAGCTCGATCAGATCGCAAGCGACACGTACCATGTCCCTGTATTCAACGGGACCCTCACGCTAACATCCGCTTCAGCTGGTTTTTGGACGGATTCCCTGCGTCCGGAAACAGAGGGTGGCGCCTACCGCGTCCCGTTCACATTGACCGACGCCGCGTCAACCATCGGCAGCCAGTCCATCGCGGGTTGCTGGGACGTCTGGTTTGGGACTAATAATGCTGAACAAGCAGGAACAGCCGATGCACAACTGGACTTGCGATCCGACGATGGTCAAGTCGAAGGCACCATGCGCACACCCACCGGTGACTACCGCTACCTCGCAGGCCACTTCGATGGAGAAAAGTTGGTCCTCCAGACGTTTGACGGCGCGCACCTGTTTTACTTCGGTGCCGCCCTCACGGATGACCAGTGGACCGATGGTCATTTCTACAGCGGCAACCATTACCACACTACGTGGTCTGCGGCCCCTGCCGAACTGTGGGAATCAAGTGTCGCATTGGCTCAATTGAACCCGCCTGCGGATTCCTTGTTCATTCGCCTCATTGACGCCGAAGGCAACTCGTATAACCGCACCTTGGTTCCCACAGAAGGTCGTGTTACTGTTTTGGACGTCCTTGGCACCTGGTGCCCGAACTGCATGGACGAAGTACGGTTGCTGGCCGCCCGTCCTATGGAACACGCCGACCAATTATCCGTGGCGTTTGAGCGGCCCGATTCGGCCGCTAAAGCCTACGAGCGATTAGATGCTTTTCGCTCCGAAATGGGGATGGATTGGGATGTCGTGCTTGGCGGAAAAGCAAGCAAGCAGGTGGCGGCAGACGCCTTTCCATTTTTAGATCAGATCATCAGCTTTCCAACCACGCTGTTCATCCAACACGACGGCACTGTGCACGTCCATTCCGGGTTCAATGGCCCGGCAACAGGTGCAGCATACCAAGAGGAAATTACTACCTTCCAGCGCTATTCCGAGCCCGTTATTTCGTTGGGAAGTCGTTGACCCGGTCGACCTCAATACGTTTCGCTTGGTTGGCCAATTGCCAGGCCGTGTAAAAGACGAGCTGGCCAATTTCAGCTGTCTTGTCGTAGTGGATTTTTTCCGGATCATCTCCAGGCCGGTGGTAATCCTCATGAACACCGCTGAAGTAGAAAATCACCGGGATGTTGTTCTTCGCAAAATTGTAGTGGTCCGAGCGGTAGTAAAACCGATTGGGATCATCCGGTGCGTTGAACGTGTAATCCAAAGCTAAGTTGGTATACGTCGAATTGGCATTTTCACTGATTTCATGCAGCTCAGAGGAGAGTTTGTCCGAGCCAATGAGGTATACGTATCGATCATCATCCGGATGCGCTTCGTCTACACGACCAATCATGTCAATGTTCAAATTGGCGACGGTTTGTTCCAACGGCCAAATGGGGTGATCCGTATACCATTCGCTGCCCAACAGCCCTTTCTCCTCGCCAACAACTGTCATCAACAAAACGCTTCGTTTTGGACCTTCACCCGCTTTCACTGCTTCTTGGAATGCCTGGGCCAATTCCAGCACCGATACCGTTCCTGAACCATCATCATCTGCACCATTGTGGATTTCACCATCGATGATGCCTACATGGTCATAGTGCGCTGTGATCACAATCAATTCTTCTCGAAGCAACGAATCCGAGCCCGGGATGTAACCGAGCACGTTTTGACCAACAATGGCTTCTTCTGTGCGGTCCAACCAAAAATTCCATGTGGCAGCCACCAAGTCAACCGCATCAGGGGCCTTACCCTTAACAAGTTTTTTACTCCATTTTTTCCAAGACTTCACATCCGACGCGTTCCACCATGAAGACGTCGCAGCCGCATCCACCATGAACGTTGGAATACGGGTGCCTTCCCGTTCCCTCGGTTCTTCACGATCCAACCGCAACGACTTGCGCATCAACCAAGGCTTCATGCGGCTTCGAAGCGTGCTGATGTCTTCACTGACAACAATGACAGCGGAAGCTCCTTTGTTATTCGCTGCTTCACGCACATTATTCAACCCATCAGATCCGGCAACCACAACCACTTTTCCCTTCACATCGGTCGAGGCAACAGCTTCTGCTCCGCTCACAGCAACCATGGGAACGTCTTCAAGCGCAGATACCTTCAATCCAGGGTAGAAAAGAAAGTCGTCCAAGAATGCGAGTGCATTCCCATCGACGGAAGCCTGACCGCCGGTGATTTGCGAACGAATCAGCTTGACTGGTTGGTAGTAAGTAGAGCCGTCGTAAGGGGCAATCCCAATGCTATTGAAGTGACTGGCAATGTAAGCCGCTGCCTTTTCCGCTCCACGTTCCCCAGTTTCACGACCCTCAAACGCATCGCTTGCCAACACCATCAAATGGTTTTCTAAGTCTTCCGCTAAAATCGTAGAGGCAAAAGCTTGAGGATCGGCCACTTGCGCCAATACCTGAACCGACGGAATCAACGACAGTAGACATAAGGCCACTGCGCAGGCAATCTTGTTCACTCGGCGTTCGTGTCGGCCCCCCTCAAATTCCTCTTCCATGTACGATTTCAATATTTCCAATCCTTCTGCTTCCGTCACGAACCGTGCTGGAATGCACAGGACATTGGCATTGTTGTGCTGTTTGACCAACTTGGCTACTTCGCTGTTCCACGCCAGGCCAGCTCGAACAGACTGATGCTTGTTGGCCGTCATAGCTACACCGTTGGCGGAACCACAAATCAGGATACCGAAATCCACCGTTCCATTGGCCACATCTTCGGATACCGCGTGAGCGTGATCAGGGTAGTCCACACTTTCCAGGGAATCCGTTCCCCGATTGATAACTTTGACACCTTGGGATTCCAAGTGTGCGGTCAGGACCTTTTTCAAGGCAGGTCCAGCATGATCACCTCCTATTGAAACGCGCATTTTCTCGAATTTGAG
The DNA here is from genome assembly GCA_964229455.1 of Flavobacteriaceae bacterium. Taxonomy (GTDB): domain Bacteria; phylum Bacteroidota; class Bacteroidia; order Flavobacteriales_D; family Sanyastnellaceae; genus UA16. The sequence continues at coordinate 9,512 of CAXREW010000262.1, forward strand.
CAGCAAGTTAATTCACAACTTCACGGTTAATAGTGCGTTTATCGTGTGAAGAACTCCACAACAACTTCACTTTGGATTTCGTTGTTTTCGACTAAGCCAGTAAGCCGCTTACAATTCAAAATTTTTGACCTCAAATTTTCACCTTCATTTTTCCGGGTGCTTTTCAAGGTTATTGACGATTCGCGTTGGCATAAATTATCCGACAATTACGCTATTCACAGGATGTTTAAAACCATCTTTAAGCTTTGAAAATCAACGATTCATTTTGCAATACGCTGTTCAGAACCAAGGCGATTGTCGTGAACAAGATGAAAATCCAAGCGATAGCCAGATTGCTTACCAACACAATTAACAGCCCTATTACGATGGGTTTATTTTCTAAGAAAAAGAATATTCTATTGTTATGTCTGTGGATGACAACTTGTTGTGTTGCACAGGATTCTGCCGGTGAATGCAACTGGACGGTGTATACCTTTCCAAACGGAAAAAAGGCAAGTGAAGGATGTTTAGTCAATGGTCAACCCGAGGGTGTGTGGACGGCGTACCACGAGAATGGAACGATCAAGAGCAAGGGCAATCGCCGCGAATTTTTGTTGGATGGCATATGGGAGTTTTTTGATACGACCGGCGTTAAACTCCGAGCCGTTGAGTATGTGGAAGACTTGAAATCGGGGTGGGAACGCAGTTATTTTCCCAACGGAAAGGTGAAAGTCGAAAAGCATTACAAGGCCAACCAGCGTTCTGGTTGGACATATGAATACGACCAGGAAGGTCAACGGCGAAAAGCCATTCCTTTTCGCAATAACGTGGAGGATGGAAAGGGCCGGGAATACGCATCGGATGGGCGAACCATTGCATTACTGGAATATGACAAGGGGTACTTGCGCAATGTCGAAAAGGTCAATCGATACGATTCATTTGGGCAAAAAACCGGGGTCTGGATGGAGTGGACGGGCAATGGAATTTTGCAGGAGCAAGGTCCTTGGGAAGCGGGAAAACGCAATGGATTGTTTCGGTTTTATGATCAGTGGGGACAGCTCGAAGATGTCGTAAAATACTTCGGAGGGGAGGTGGTTTCGGATGCGGTAGAGACTGAAGAAATCGATATTCGAACGACGACCCATGCTAATGGAAGTATTGCCACGCGTTCAACGTATGAAAACGGAATGCGGGTGGGAGTGTTCACCGAATACGATGAAGCTGGAAACATCACCTCTGGGGCGTTGTACGAGCAGGGAATTAAGATTGGAGAAGGAGTAACCAACGCCGAGGGCAAGCGCATAGGAGAGTGGAAGCAATTTTATCCGGATGGTGCGCTCAAATCTGAAGGGGCCTTCAGTGAAGGCAAGCGCGAAGACCGATGGAAGTTTTACGCAGAGACGGGCCAGTTGATCCAGGAGGGAACGTACCGTGACGATGAATTTCACGGGAATTGGAGATGGTATTACATCGATGGTTCCTTGCACCGCGACGAGTCGTACCGCAAAGGCAAAGCCGATGGGAATTTTTTGGAATTGGATCGAGCAGGAAAAACGTTGGTGGAAGGCCGTTACGATTATGGCTTGAAACAAGGTCCTTGGGTGATGGATATCAACGACCACAGAGAAGAAGGCACGTATGTCGATGGGGAACGTCATGGTACCTGGATCCACACATTTCCGAACGGCACAGAGCAATTCAAGGGCGAATTTGAGATGGGCCTACCCGTTGGCAAACACGTGTACAAGGATTACAACGGCTCGACGGAACGTGTTGAACGCTATAACCTTGGACAACGAGAGGGCAAGTGGCTCTATTACGGGCCGAATCAAATGCTTCAACAAACGTTGGAATACAAGCGCGGAGAGTTGGTGCGAATCGATGGCAAGCGAATCAAGCCCGCTGAGGGTTAACTTAGAGGGATAGCATGGAAACCCGGGAACAAATGGTGGCGTGGACGGATGTGTGGACGGATCCCACACTGGTCTTCAGTGGTACTGGAATGTTGTTGCACACCAATGCAGCAGCAAACAGGGTTTTTTCCGATTCGGAACGTAAAGAGGCGGTAGGGGTGTGGAATCACATTCAAGCACACCCTGAACTTCATCCTTTCGCGTGGTCGAATGCAGCTGGATCAGCGGCGTATACTGTTCACCCTGGCCAGGTTGATAGATGTTATTTCGCTGTATTCAAGGACGCTCGTGAGCACGGTGAGTTGGTGGCTGCCTTGAACCACAACAAACTATTGTACAGTGGGTTGGCGAACGGAACCATTGAGGGTTTGGCCTTGGTCAATCAAGGCAAGGTGATGGATTCGAATCCTCAGCTTTGGAGGGTAATAGGTGTTTCCAATGCACAGGAATTGATAGAAGTGGACCTTGAGTCCTTGCTCGGTATCCGCAATTGGAAAAGACTGGCAGTTCGATTGGGCGAGGTAATTGAATTTGAATTTGTCAATCGCTTGGGGCAGCAGTTGGTGGTAGAGGGAAGAATGACGCAAGTGGGCCAAGACAGCGAGAATTTTGCATTGGCGTTGTTGGACATCACGGAGAAACGGAAAATTTCAAAAGACCTTCTTCAAACCAAGGAACGGTTCCGGCTGCTCGTGGAGACCAATCCGTTTGGGTTGTTTTTGGTCGTCCAAGGCGACATCCGCTACGCGAACCAAGCGGGCTTGGAAATCCTGGCCATTCGGGACGAAGAGGAAGTGTACAACCAGCGCTTATCAGATTTTTTCGAGGCAGGGGATCAAGTGCGGATTGCCGAGGACATGGAGCGTATTTTGGCTGGTGAGAAAACCGCCTACTTAGAAGTTTCCATTCTTCAAGCGAATGGGGAAGTGCGGGAAGTGGGGGTTCAAATGGTGCTGAGTTTCTTTGATAACCAGCCTGCGGTGCAGGTTACAGTGAATGACTTGTCCACCCGCATGCAGTTGGTACGGGAACAGATGCGGCGTTCATCTGCAGAGGAGGCCAATGTTTTGCTCAAGGAAGAAATTGACCAACACCGCAAAACGCAGAAGCAGTTGATGCGGGCGGAGCGATTCAACCGTTCCATCATCGAAAGCTCCATCGATATGATCATGGCCTTCGATGCGGAGGGCAACATCATCCAATTCAACCACGCAGCCTCCGTAGAATTTGGAATGACGGCCGAAGACGCGATGCAATTGAAAGGGCACGAGTTCCTCGAAAACCCGGTGGATTTTGAGGTGATTATGGAGGATTTGCGCAAGCAACGGTACTACGCAGGTGAAGTTGCGGGCCGACGGGCGAGTGAAGAGGTGTTCCAGATGTTGATTTCCATTGCGGCATTGCAAAACGAAGAAGGAGAGGGTACGGGGTTTGTTTTGGTGGGCCGAGACATCACGGACATTCGTTTGGCGGAGCAAGAGTTGCGCCGCAGCGAGGAGCGGTACCGCGACATTTTAGACAACGCGAGTGACTTGGTTTTCTTGGTGGATGAGGAAGGGCGAATCACGTACGCCAACCCGGCGTTTTTCTCCACACTGGGGTACGACGCCAAATCCCTCAAGGCGATCAAAATTCAAGAAATTGCCTCACCTCCGGAGGGCCAGAGCATCGAGGATTGGAAGCACTGGTTGGTGGGCGATCGAAACGAATTAACCTTCACCGGTAAGGACGGTTCTGAGTTGAAAATGCTCGGTGGCGGTTCGGTTCAGACCAACACCAAGGGTCAACTTGTGGGCCTGCGGTGCATTTATTTGAACGTATCCGAAGTAAGAGCATACCAGCGTTCGGCGCTTGTTCAGTCGGCCAAATTGGAATCGATTTTTAATTCGACCCGTTACCTGCTCATGTTCACCATTGATCAGAAATTCAATGTGACTTCGGTGAACCAAAACCTCGTGGAGGTGCTCAACGAGCAGTTTGGTTTTGACACGATTGTGGGAACCCCCATCATTGAATTGCTCAAAGAGGTGGTTTCCGAAGAATTCTACAGGGGCCAATTCCAACTGTTTGTCCGCGCAGCCCAAGGGGTGCAACAGCAATTTGAATTACCGCTGGTCAACCAAAAAGGGGAGGTGGTGTGGTACCAACTGTTCGTCAACCCCGTGCAGTACGACGAAGGCACCAAGGAACTCAGCTGCATCGCTTACGACATCACCGAACGGAAAGAAATTGACAACCAAATCCGGGAAGCCCTCAAGGAAAAAGAAATCCTGCTTCAAGAGGTGCACCACCGGGTCAAAAACAACCTGCAAGTGATTTCCAGCATGCTGAATTTGCAGCGGCGGTTTGTGGATGATGCGAAGATGTTGGAGGTGTTGGATGAGAGTCAAAACCGCATCTCAACCATGAGTTTCATTCACGAGAGCCTTTACAAGAATTCGGACTTCAGTTCGATCGGTTTCTCGGACTACCTCGAACGGTTGACCCAAAACTTGATTCACAGCTACTCCAATGTGACGACCGGGGTTGAGTTGATTTCGGAACTCGACGACGTGCACATCAACTTGAAGCAGGCCATTCCGTGTGGGTTGAGTGTGAACGAGCTGGTTTCGAACTGCTTGAAGTATGCGTTCAAGGGAAAATCATCCGGTAAAATCTACTTACGCGTCCAGCGTGTAGGGGAAACCCTCGAGATTCAAGTGGCCGATAATGGGGTGGGACTTCCAGATGATTTCGATTTTGAAACCAACGAGAGTTTGGGGGTTTACTTGGTCCAGGCGTTGACGGACCAACTCGACGGAAGCCTTACTGTGGATAACAAACACAGCGATAATGCGTTAGAATGGACAACAGGGGCCTCATTTTTGGTTAGTTTTACCCCATTGACCGACTAAGAACCACTTGACATGCCAATCAACATTCTCGTAACCGAAGACGAAAGCATCGTTCGCAAAGACATCGAGCGTTGCCTCGGCAACCTGGGCTACAACGTTGTAGCGTCTGCCGATAATGGAGAAGACGCCATCAACATGGCCATGAAGCACAAGCCGGATTTGGCGTTGATGGATATTATGATCAAGGGCGATATGAATGGCATCGCTGCTGCAGAGGAAATCAAGCGCAACATGGACATTCCTGTTGTGTTCTTAACCGCCTACGCAGACGAAAGCACGCTGAACGAAGCCAAAATGGCCGAGCCGCACGGTTACATTTTGAAGCCCTTCAAGGATGTTGACATCCAGACAGCCATTGAAATGGCGCTGCACAAGCACGGCAAGGAGCAAGAGGTTCGCCAAGAGACGGAGTTCCTGCGCAGCCTTGCGGAACACAAGGAGGATTCGGACATCATCTTCGTGAAGAACCGCAGCCGACTCATTCGTGTGAAGAATGAGGACTTGTTGTTTGTTGAGGCACTTAAGGACTACGTGGTCGTGCACACAACAACAGAGAGCTACACGATTCATTCCACCATGAAGGACGTGGAAACCAAGCTCAGCGGATCGGATTTCATGCGGGTGCACCGCAGCTACATCGTCAACATTGAGGCGATTGAAAGCATCAAGTATTCGTTGATCACCATCCGAGGCATGGAGAAAGAGATTCCTGTGGGGGGTAGCTACAAGGATTCGCTCGCTCAGCGAATCAATTTGCTCTAAACAAATTAGACCCAACAAAAGGAACAGCGCCCACTGCGAGGCGCTCTTTTTGTTTTTGGAGAGCGGTGTTTCACGCAAATGAAGCGGTTGAAGTAGCCTGATTTTGTGCTTGAATTGGCCCCGGGATTGAGGAGAATACATTTATTTTTGAGCGTTCAAAAAAGAAACCAAAGTCACCAGATCATGAGCGACGATCAATCAAGAAACACATACAACGTGAACAGCGAATCCAAATGCCCTTTTCTGGGTGGCTCCCTGAAGAAAAGTGCGGGCGGCGGAACACGAAACACCGACTGGTGGCCGAATCAATTGAACCTCAGCATTCTTCGCCAGCATTCATCGCTTTCAAACCCCATGGGTGCGGACTTTGATTACAAGAAAGCGTTTGAATCGTTGGATTATGCGGCGTTGAAGGAAGACATCAACAAGCTGATGACGGACTCCCAAGATTGGTGGCCAGCGGATTATGGACACTACGGGCCGTTTTTCATTCGCATGGCATGGCACAGCGCGGGGACCTACCGAATTCAAGACGGACGCGGTGGTGCTGGAGCCGGAACCCAACGTTTTGCACCCCTGAACAGCTGGCCGGACAATGCAAACCTCGACAAGGCGCGTTTGTTGCTGTGGCCGATCAAGCAGAAGTACGGCAACAAAATTTCATGGGCAGACTTAATGATCCTAGTAGGCAACTGTGCGCTGGAGACCATGGGATTCAAAACATTTGGTTTTGGTGGTGGCCGAGCGGATGTTTGGGAGCCAGAGGAAGACATCTACTGGGGCTCAGAGGGCGAATGGTTGGCGGACCAGCGTTATTCCGGTGACCGAGATTTGGAGAACCCATTGGCAGCAGTACAAATGGGGTTGATCTACGTGAACCCAGAAGGCCC
>CAXREW010000263.1:0-2278 GCA_964229455.1 Flavobacteriaceae bacterium
GGAACGGTCCCCACGAGGTGGCGAGGTTGCGCAGGGCTTCATCGCTTGCCCCTGCCAAATCTGCCGCGGTGATTTGCTCGTAGCGTTCACGCTTTCCATCCCGCACGGCGACCAGGCGTTCGTACACATGGGCCTCAAAGCGTTTGCCGGCGGGCTTGCGTCCTCCAGATTCCAATTGAATCAGCGCCAATAAATACGATTCAGGCAAGTCGAATGCTTCGGCCCATTCCTGAACATCACCGCCGTAATTCAATTGCGTTGCCCGTTTGCCCCACCAGTCACCGGGGCCCTGCCACGTGCCTTCGATACGCCGGTCGATTTCGCTCCACATCCACCACGCACCCACCAACACGGCCCCAGCCGTCAGGATCAACACAGCGCGTTGCAGTGGGGAAGGGGTGGTCAAGGCAACAACAATTGAGGGAGTCCGGTTTCCAGCCACTGGGCTACCGGTTGAAACAGCGGTACAAATGCGAAGGCCGGAACGAAGTTGAGCAAGGCAAACGAACGTACCTTCAAGAGGTCGAGCCCTAGTGCCAATAGCAACAAGCCGCCAAGCCCCGTCAGGTCCGCAATCAGCACATCGGACCACGCGGCACCCCACAGCGCAAAGGCCGCGGTCAAGCCGCCTTGGATCAGCAAGAGGGCAGGAGCAGCTAACAACACACCACGCCCCAACGCTGCTGCGAGGAACGCGGAGCTCACGAGGTCCATCGACCCTTTGATGAAGAGGACCGTAGCGTCGCCGTTCAGCCCATCCTGCATGCACCCGATCAAGGTCATGGCGCCCACGCAGAATAGCAAGACCGCTTGCACGAGGGCCGTGCCCGTTCCTTCGCCCAGGCGCGAAGTAGCGGCCTTCATGCGTTGGTCCAATTGCAGCGTATGCCCGGCAACGACACCGGCAATTAAGGACAGGAAAACCGCGAACAGGTTGGCGACTTCCAAGCTCATGGCCACCCCCATTCCGAGGGTGAACAGGCCGAGCGCTTGAAAAATGATGGCGTGCAGTCCTTCACTTAGTCGTTTGCCCAGGACCAGGCCCGCACTGGCACCGATGGCCACCGTAACCGCATTGAACACTGTTCCAACCATGCTCCGAAGTTACATTTGCACCAATTACCAAGCTCCATGGCAGCGCTCAACTTTCAAATCGACGGCAAAGACCCGCAATCCAAGGCACGTGCCGGCCGCATTTCAACGGACCACGGGACCATCGAGACCCCGATTTTCATGCCGGTCGGAACCGCGGGCACGGTCAAAGCGGTGCCGCAGCGGGATTTGAGCGAGGACATCCGCGCGCAGATCATCTTGGGCAACACCTACCATTTGTACCTCCGGCCGGGCACCCATGTATTGGAGACGGCAGGGGGACTGCACAAATTCATGGATTGGAAGCGACCGATTTTGACGGACAGCGGCGGCTATCAAGTGTTCAGTTTGTCCGATCGCCGCAAGATCACCGAAGAGGGGGTGACGTTCAGCAGCCACATCGACGGCAGCAAGCACTTGTTCAGCCCCGAGACCTCCATGGACATCCAGCGGAGCATCGGGGCGGATATCATCATGGCCTTCGACGAGTGCCCGCCGTATCCCAGTGATTACGGCTATGCCCGAGAATCCATGGAACGCACGCACCGGTGGTTGGACCGCTGCATCGCGCATTTGGACGCAACGCCGGCGAAGTACGGATTCGACCAGCATCTCTTTCCCATTGTGCAGGGCTCGACGTACAAGGACTTGCGCTTGGCCTCCGCGGAAGCCATCGCCGAACGCGGTGCGGCAGGCAACGCCATCGGCGGTCTGAGCGTGGGCGAACCGCACGAAGACATGTACGCCATGACGGAAGTGGTGTGCGGTGTGCTGCCCGAAGACAAGCCGCGGTACCTGATGGGGGTCGGAACGCCGGAAAATTTATTGGAGAATATGGCGTTGGGAGTGGACATGTTTGATTGTGTCATGCCCACCCGAAACGCCCGCCACGGGCTGCTGTTCACCTGGAATGGCACGCTCAACATGAAAAACGAAAAGTGGTCCAATGACCACAGCCCGCTCGATTCTCAAGGTACTTCACCAGTGGACCTGCAATATTCCAAAGCGTACGTTCGGCATTTGCTGAAGGCCAATGAATACCTCGCGTTGTACATCTGCAGCGTGCACAATTTGGCGTTCTACCTGGAGCTCGCACGGCAGGCGCGCGCCCACATTCTCGCGGGCGATTTCACGGAGTGGAAAAACGCCGTCGTTCCGCAATTGAACCAACGCCTCTAACGGTATG
>CAXREW010000264.1:0-9348 GCA_964229455.1 Flavobacteriaceae bacterium
CCTCAGCCTTCAACTCGATTTCTAGGCCATGGACATCCAAACCCTTTTTATGTTGCTCTGCATTGGACTCATCGCTGGCATTGCCAGTGGTTTTGTGGGCATTGGCGGTGGCATGATTATCGTCCCCGCGCTGGTTTTCGGTCTGGGACTCAGCCAGCACATGGCACAAGGCACCTCCTTGGCCATGATGATTCCACCCATCGGAATTCTTGCGGTGATGAGCTACTACAAAGCCGGACAGATTCAGTTAGAGTACGCCGGCGTATTGGCATTGACCTTCGTCCTCGGCGCTTGGATGGGGAGCAAATGGGCCCTTCGCATCAATCCATCCGTGGTTCGGTTGGTCTTTGGATTGTTCATGCTTTTCGCAGCAGGGCGGTTGATTCTCAAGTCGTGGAACGACTTAAATCCGTAGCGGAATCAGTTGGCGTACTCGCTCAAGAATTTGATGCGGGCCATCCGCAACTCTTCCTCGCTGTACACATCGTTCCATTCGGCAATTAACTCCTCGGATCCTTCATCTTCACTCTCCTTCAAGAAGTCGAACAGCTCCTCCAAGCTCTCTTCGTCCAACGTCTTATTGATGACGTAATCCAAATTGACCTTGGTGCCAGCCGAAACGATGTTTTCAATCTCGTTGAGCACCTCTTCCAACTTCAAGTTCAGGTCCCGAGCGATGTCAGCGAGGTCGATCTGCCGGTCGATGCGCTGGATGATGTGGACTTTTGATGAAGACCGCGCACTGGTCGAACGCACCAAGAGGTCCTCTGCCCGTTCAATGCCCTCCTCCTTCACGTAATCTGCGATCAACTTCAGGAACGGTGTACCGTATTTCTTGGCCTTTCCTGAACCCACGCCGGTGATGCGCAAGAGCTCGTCTTCATCGAGCGGGTAGTGAATGGCCATTTCATCCAAACTCACATCTTGGAAAATGACATACGGAGGCAGAGATTCAGCGTCGGCCACTTCCTTCCGTAGCGTCTTGAGCATGTCGCGCAATTTCACGTCGGCAGCTCCGCCTTGGCTCGAACGGGTCTGGCTCATGCTGTCCATGGCATCCACGTCGGAGTAATCCCGTTCTTCGGCGATCATCACAGGGCTTGGATTGGTCAAAAAATCCATGCCGCGGTCGGTGATTTTCAGTACGCCAAAAGTCTCCACTTCTTTTCGCAAAAACCCGAGGACGAGCATTTGCCGAATGATGCCATTCCAATGCTTTTCGTCGTGTTCCACACCCCGTTTCCAGAACGGACTGGTGGTGCCTTTGTAGTCTTGAATTTCGCGGTTTTCTTGGCCGCAGAGCATCCCTGTGTAGAACGGGGCTCGGAAAGTCTGTTTGTGTTCGAGGACCGCACTCAAAATGAGGTGCACCTCTTCTTGACCATCCCGGAATTTGGGCGGATTGGTCATGTTGTCGCAATTCTGTGCGCCGGGACCGTTGACTTCGTCGTATTCCTCGCCGAAATAGTGAAGGAGGAACTTCCGACGGCTCATCGATGTCTCGGCATACGCCATCACTTCCTGCAGGAGTTGGGCTCCGATCTCCTGTTCGGCAAGCGGCTTGCCCTGAAGGAACTTCTCGAGTTTCTCAATGTCTCGGTGGCTGTAGAAGGCAATGCAATGGCCTTCACCACCGTCCCGTCCGGCGCGACCCGTCTCCTGGTAATAGCTCTCCAAGGATTTCGGCATGTCGTAGTGAATGACGTACCGAACGTCCGGTTTGTCGATGCCCATACCAAAAGCGATGGTCGCCACGATGACGTCCACGTCTTGCATCAAGAACTGGTCTTGGATGCGGCTGCGCTGGTTCGCGTCCATCCCAGCATGGTACCCCAAGGCCTTGATCCCGTTGACACGCAACACTTCGGCGATTTCTTCCACCTTCTTGCGGCTCAAGCAATAGACGATGCCGCTCTTGCCGACATTCGTCTTGGCGTGGCGTACAATCTGCTTCAGGGCATCTTTCTTGGGGCGGACCTCGTAGAACAGGTTCTCGCGGTTGAAGGAGGCTTTGAACAACCGGGCGTCTTTCATTCCCAGGTTTTTCTGAATGTCTGCCTGGACTTTTGGCGTGGCCGTTGCCGTGAGGGCGATGATGGGTACCTCGGCAATTTGATTGACGATGGTGCGAATGCGCCGGTATTCCGGACGGAAATCATGGCCCCATTCCGAAATGCAGTGGGCTTCGTCCACCGCCACAAAACTGATTCGCACGCTGCGCAGGAAGTTGATGTTATCTTCCTTGGTGAGGCTCTCCGGGGCGACGTACAACAACTTGGTCAACCCGGTGCTGACATCCTCTCGGACTTGAACTGCCTCTGCTTTCGATAAACTGGAATTCAGAAAATGTGCGATGGAGTCCCCTTCGTGGTGGCCGCGGATGGCATCCACTTGGTTTTTCATCAAAGCGATGAGCGGAGAAACCACAATGGCTGTTCCTTCCATCATCAACGCCGGCAATTGATAGCACATAGACTTGCCACCTCCTGTGGGCATGATGACAAAGGCATCATTTCCGTTCAGGACGCTTTGCACCACTTGCTCCTGCTCTCCCTTGAATTCGTCGAATCCAAAAAAGTGCTTGAGCGCCTTAGCGGGCGTCAGTTCTAGTGTACTCATCAATCAGACGTTTGGTTCCGACCGAAGCCGGGCGAAAAGCGTAGCTTTGCGCTAACTAAAGATACGGTGTTTTGTCGCTCGCCCGACGTCGAATCCACGTTCGGGCAGCGGAAATACACGGTTTTATTTTTGGCACGTCATGAATTGGATAGAACGGGCGACCCGAACCCTTAAACTCGAGAGCCAAGCAATTGCACAATTGGTAGGGCAACTCGACGAAGCCTTCGAGGCCGTCGGGCAGCTCATCTTGGAACGTCCCGGACGGGTCATCATGACAGGAATCGGAAAAAGCGCCATCATCGCTCAAAAGCTCGTGGCGACGTTCAATTCCACCGGAACACCGGCGGTCTTTATGCACGCGGCAGACGCCATCCACGGGGATTTGGGGTTGATCCAGAGCGATGATGTGGTAGTGTGCATTTCCAAAAGCGGAAATTCGCCCGAAATCAAAGCCCTAACACCCCTCATCAAGAGCCGCTCGATTCCCTTGATCGGCATGGTGGGCAATCGTACTTCGCACCTTGCCCAGCAAGCAGATTACATTTTGGACACCACCGTTTCCAAAGAAGCCTGTCCCTTGGACTTGGCGCCAACGTCAAGCACAGCCGCACAAATGGCCATGGGCGATGCACTCGCAACATGCCTGATGGACGCGCGCGGTTTCAAAGCCGAAGACTTTGCTGAGATGCACCCGGGCGGAGCATTGGGCAAGCGCTTGTACACTCGCATCGGCGACCTGCTCGATGTGGAACGGACCCCGAAGGTGGGACCGGATTCGCCATTGGCCGAAGTGGTCCTGCAAATGAGCCAAGGACGGTGCGGCGCCACTGCCGTGCTCGAAGCAGGCCGCATTGTCGGCATCATCACCGACGGCGATTTACGCCGGTACCTCGAGGCCCCTCAGCAAGCCAACACCACGGCTTCGGCCCTCATGTCAGCCGCACCCAAAACATTGGAGTCGGAACACCTCGCCGTGCATGCCCTGCACATCCTGGAGCAGCATGCGATTTCGCAAATCATCGTGACCAAGGATGGCGAATACGCGGGGATGGTGCACCTCCACGACCTCATCAAAGAAGGCATCATTTAAGGCTAATTTTGACCCATGCCAATGGACCAACTGGATGACCAGCCCTCCCAGGATGTCGAAATGGGCTTCTTGGACCACTTAGAAGAATTGCGAAAGCGCCTCTTCTACGCGGCGTTTTTTGTCGTCGCCGGGGGCATTGGGCTCTTTCTGGCCAAGGATTGGTTTTTCGACGTAGTGCTGTTTGGGCCGCGCCACGTGGATTTTGTCACGTTTCGTGCGTGTTGTAAGCTGTCTGAGTGGGTGGGGGCCGGCGAGGCCTTGTGCGTCGACAGCATCAATTACGAGCTGATCAACACCACCATGCTGGGCAATTTCACGACCCACATCTTGGTATCGGCCATTGCGGGATTCATTGCGGCTTTTCCCCTTGTGTTTTGGCAAGGCTGGCTGTTCGTTCGGCCCGCGCTTAAAGAGAGTGAGCGAAAATCGGCACGTGGCATCGGATTCAGTTCGTCCGTCCTGTTCTTTTTGGGCGTTGCCTTTGGGTACTACGTGATCGCCCCGCTGTCGCTGCAATTTCTGGGCAACTACGAATTGGGGGATGTGCAATCCCGCATCTCGGTGATGTCTTACATGAAAACGGTCGCCTCCATAACCCTCGCTTCCGGGCTGGTCTTTCAGCTGCCCGTGGTGGTCTATTTCTTCAGCCGCGCCGGGCTCATCACACCCGATCTGCTCAAAACGTACCGCCGGCATGCATTGGTCGCGATCCTGATCTTATCGGCCTTGATCACCCCGCCGGACGTTACCAGCCAGGTCCTGGTGTCCTTGCCTGTCCTCGTGCTTTATGAGGTCAGCATTCTCATCGCCAAACGCGTTTATCGAAAGCGTGCAAATGCCTAACCCTGCCCTTCGCTCGGTCCTCTTTATGCTTGCCATGGCGCTCGGCGCAGCGGTGAGTTGGGCCCAAACGACAGAGGTCCACGGACGGGTGTTTGACGCCATGACCGGTGAAGCCTTGCCCTATGTCAATGTCGTGCTCGGCACCGGAGAGAACGGCACCATGACGAACGCCCAAGGCCAATACACCCTGGAGACGGACAGACGTCCCGGGCGGCTCTCAGTCACGTTCTTGGGGTATGCCACTCAGTCATTCGCTGTGGTCCGAGGAATTTCCCAGCAGATCAACGTCAGCCTCGAACCCAAAGCGTTCGACCTCGGCGCGGCAGAAGTCCGTCCCAACCGGAAAGAAGAAAATCCGGCGAAGCCGCTCATGCAGCGCATCATTGAAGCCAAACCTGACAACAACCCCGCTACCTTGGCTGCGGGTTGGCAGCGCATCCACAGCCGCATCGAAGTCGACTTCAATGACATTAAAGAGGACCAGGCCAACGCTTGGTACTGGGGAGCGTTCGGTTTCGTGTTTGATTACATGCACGACCACGACGACCGGAGTGCGCTGCCGGTGATGTTTGGAGAGATCATTGCCGAAGAAGAATGGCAAGCGCAGCCCAAACGCAAGACTTCCCACGTGCTCGCTTCTCAAGTGAGCGGCGACTTTGGTTCGGGCGGAGACCTGTCCGCCGCATCGATGAACGGCCGATTCCCGGAAATCAACCTGTACGAGAACCAGCTGTTGATGCTCGACCGGGTGTTCACCTCGCCCCTGCACGACCGGGCAAACGCACACTACCGCTTCTACATCCTCGACACACTTGATTGCGCAGGCCGTAGCACTTTTCACCTGGCCTTCATGCCACGCCGCAAAGGCGAAATGACGTTTGAAGGGGAACTCTGGGTGGACACGTTGACCATGGCCCTCGCCCGGGTGGAGGCCCAGTTGAGTCCATCTGCCAACATCAATTTTGTCCGCGGTATGGCATGGTCTCAATCCTATCGGCTCGTACCGGGAAAGGCCGAAGAAAGCCGCTGGATGCTGGATTCCGACTCGATGGTTTTCGACATGAGCATCGCCGACCGCACGTTCGGTGCCTACCTGCGTCGCACGAGCTCCATCACCGATCAGCGGTGGTCTGAATCTCGGCAGGATACGTCCCTCGCCAAAGGCCGTACCATGATCTACGACTCGTTGGCCATCAATCGAACGGAAGCCGATTGGACGCGCATGCGAACCGTACCCTTGTTGGATACGGAAGCCGGCATTTTTGAAATGACCGACTCCATCATGGGCTTGCCCCAGTGGAGGTTCGTGAAAGGCGCCGGGTACTTCTTCGGTACTGGATTCGTGTTGGCTGGGCCGCTGGAGGTGGGGGCGTGGTGGTCCGCATACACCCAAAACCCCACCGAGGGCAACCGCTTCCGCTTGGACCTCCAAACCTCCAATGCCTTCAGCACCCGGTTCATGCCTGCCGTATTCGCGGCGTACGGCACCTACGACCAGCGCTGGAAGGCGGGGGTATCGGCGGACCTCATTTTGCGGAAGACCCCGCGCACAGAGGCCTACTTTGAAATCAAGCGCGATGTCGAACAGTTCGGCATGGCGGGCATGCTGGACCAAGGCGAGGCGTTCACATCGGCGCTGCGCACGGACACCACCAACCTCCTTTCGGAAGTATTCCGAAGCGAAGCGTCCATCACCCACGAGTTCGGTTCGGGCTTCACGGGGTTTTTTGAGTGGCGGCACCGCCGCGTTGGAACGCAGGGCGAATGGGATTTCATCAGTCCTGAAACCGGCCTTTCCATTGACCGACTCATCACCACTGAGGCCACGGGCGCCCTCCGTTTTGCCAAAGGCGAGCAATTCGTCGGTGGGGAATTCATACGACGGAGCTTGGGAACGGAATGGCCCGTCTAGAACGCCACGGTTACCTGGGCCATGCCCAACGTGTTGGGGTCACAATACAATTACACCCGTTGCACCCTTGAGGGCTTCGATGAAATCCGCCTCGGCTGGTGGGGGCGATTGGAGTGGTTGGCCTTGGCGGGCAAATACTTCGGCACCGCCCCGTTTCCATTAATGGAGGTCGTTCCTACCAGTGGGACGATCTTCATGACCGAGGAAGCGTTCAACATGCTGCGGCTTTTTGAATGGGTCACTGACGAGTGGGTCAGCGCAAACGTCGAGTGGCATGGAGAGGGCATCCTCTTCAACCACCTCCCCCTGCTCCGTCGACTCGAATTGCGCGAAGTGCTCGGAGCGAAAGGCATCATCGGCAGTTGGGACACCCGGCACGAGGCTTTGCTGGAATTACCAGAGGGCACGACGGGCCTCAACGGCGCGTATTCCGAATGCAGCGTCGGCTTGGAAAACATCTTTGGCTTTTTGCGCGTTGATGGGGTGTGGCGCACCGACCTGCCCTTGGCCGATCCCGCCAGCCGAGGGATTCGATTCGGATTCTCCGTGGGCATTTGACGGCGCCGCACCCTTATTTTAGACCCATGAAAACACCCGACACCCCAGCAACCCTGCGCGCCGAAGGATTGGTGAAGCAATACGGCAAGCGCCGGGTGGTCGACGGGGTCTCCCTAGAAGTCAACCCCGGTGAAGTCGTGGGCCTGCTCGGTCCAAATGGTGCGGGCAAGACGACCAGTTTCTACGCGGTGGTTGGGCTGGTGCAGCCGGATGCGGGCCAGGTCTTCGTCAACGGCCAAGAGGTCACGGACCTGCCCATGTACAAGCGCGGTCGGATGGGCATCGGGTACTTGCCTCAGGAAGCATCGGTGTTCCGGAAACTCACGGTGGAGGACAATATCATGGCCATCCTTGAATTGCAGGCCCTTTCCAAGGCCGAGCAAAAAGAGCGACTGGAAGAATTAATCCGGGAATTCGGCCTGGAAAAGGTGCGCAAATCCAACGGCGACGTATTGAGCGGGGGCGAACGCCGGCGAACCGAAATTGCGCGGGCACTAGCGACGGACCCACAGTTCATCCTGCTCGACGAGCCGTTCGCCGGGGTCGACCCCATCGCGGTAGAAGACATTCAGCGCATCGTCGAAAAGCTGCGCTTGCGTGGCATCGGCATCCTGATCACCGACCACAACGTGCAGGAAACCCTGCACATCACCGACCGGGCGTACCTGTTATTTGAAGGCCGCATCCTCAAGCACGGCACCGCGGAAGAACTGGCCTCCGACGAACAAGTGCGCCGGGTGTACTTGGGGCAAAATTTTGTGCTGCGCCCTAAATCCGTCCTTGCTGACTGAGCAAGCGCGCGACGTACTTCCCAATCACATCGAATTCCAAGTTGACCCGATCCCCTTCCCGCAAGGTGTGCAGGTTGGTGTGTTCCCACGTGTAGGGAATGATGGCCACGCTGAATCCGTCGGGGCTGGAATCCACCACCGTTAAGCTGATGCCGTTGACGGTAATCGAGCCTTTGGGCACCGTGACGAATTCCGGATGCGCTTCGTGGGCGAAGGAAAGCAACCAACTGCCGTCCTCGTCTCGCACTTTCCGCAAGGTCGCCGTGGTATCCACATGGCCCTGAACGAGGTGACCGTCGAGGCGTCCCCCCAATTGCGTGCACCGTTCGAGGTTGACCACACTGCCCTCCTTCCACTGGCCCAAACTCGTTCGCTCCATGGTCTCTTGGATGGCCGTTACCACGTACGAATCAGCGTCCAACTTTACGACCGTCAAGCACACGCCATCGTGGGCTATGCTTTGGTCGACCTGCAATTCGCTTGCAAACGGAGCGGCAACGGTGAAGTGCACGTTCGTTCCTTCGTGTTCCACCTTTTCAATCCGGCCGTTTTGCTCAATGATTCCTGTAAACATGTTATTCGCTTAGGGGTGCAACACCTCCCATCAGGTGAAGTTCACCGCTGAACCGCTCCTCGACCAAGCCCACAAGCCGGATCGTCCACACCCGTGCCGTGTAATAATACACCCCGTCCGCACACATCCCGCCTTCCTTGTGCATGCCGTTCCAATTCACATCTGGGTCGTTTGTTTGGTGCACTTCTTCACCCAATCGGTTGTAGATCCGCACGTCCACAGAGTCGATAAATTTCCATGGAAACGCCTGGAATGCATCGTTTACTTGGTCGAGGTTGGGCGTGAACACATTGGGCAAAAAGTAAAACGGGCAGTTGTCGGCGCACAACGTGTCGCTCAGCGCACTTTCGTTCCGACGCATTGTTCCATCCGGTCCAGGTTGCAAACTGTCCAACGCAGCCACGGCAAAGCACCCTGCGATGGTCCCGCGCTCGCCCAATTCGTTCCAGGTCTAGGTCAGCTGCGTGGGGTCGCTGAAAATTTCAACCGGCCGTAACGTGTCGCCAAGTGTCGGCGCCCAATACAATTGGTACGCCATAACATCGTCAGCACACCCGACGATGTTGTCCCACGCCAATTCGTTTTTCTCCTCCACGCAATCCGATTCCATCGCGAAGTCAGGTGGGCAGGGCGGTGTGTAATCAAACGGCTTGGCGCATGCGCGTTGGCTCCAATTCAACAGCGGTCCCGGCAGCGCCTCCCCGTCGTAATGCCCAATGGTTTCCACGCGGTAGCAATACGTGCGGTTGTTAACGAGTCCCGTATCGGTGTAGGTGGGGACGCTCGTGGTCGCCAGCCACTCGAACCCTGCATCGCCCTCTCGGTAGATGTCGTACGCATCAACCCACCACGGGAACGAACCCGAGATGGTCAGCGTCAAGGCATTATCGTTGGATTCCAGCGCCAACCAAGGGGTCTCAGCCGGAGCGGACATCCCCATCTCGCCTGTGGCACTCACGCA
>CAXREW010000265.1:0-2436 GCA_964229455.1 Flavobacteriaceae bacterium
GTTGAATCCCAGGCTGTGCCAGTGGGCCGGCGCGTAGAACTGCTCACTCGTGAACGGGTCAAGGCCCTTTCCTGTGAGGTCTTCAATGATGCGCTGAATGGCGTAATATCCCAAGTCGCTGTATCGGTGTGTGCCCACGGCATCGACTTCAGAAGCGACGATGCGGTCCCAAATGGAATCGCGCCAGGCCGGTCGCATGTAGCATGCGTCGGAAATGCGTTCCGGATGGGTGTCAGTGGGTACGGGTGAAAACGCGGTGCTGTCTTCTAGGGCTTCCAAATAGAACGGGATCCACGATTGGAGTCCCGCGCGGTGGGAGAGGACGTCCCGCAATTGTCGGCTTCCCATGTCCGTGCCTTCCAGCTCAGAAAGGTAGGTGTCGAGGCTGGCGTTGAGTGCGATTTTGCCTTCTTCTTCAAGGCGCATAAGGGACAGGGTGGAGGCGGCGATTTTGGTAATGCTGGCGAGGTCATACAACGTGCTTGCTTGCACCGGCTGTTCACCGTCCACTGTCCCATAGATGCCGTCGTGAACGATGGAACCTTCGTGAGCGACCACCACGCGGCATCCCGGCATGGCCCCTCCATCAATGGCATCGATGACAATGCTATCAATGGCAGCAGTTGTTGAGATGGGTGTTGCAGAAAACCCCAATCGCATCCGTCCCATCCAGGGCATTCCATGGCCGAGTGGAAAATAATCCGTGGCGACTGGGAGGTGACCACCTGCAGGACCGGCACCTGTCAGGGCGTTCGCCACCGCCTCCACGGTGCGGCTATCGTCCTGGTAGGCGACGAGGACGGCGTCGCTCAAGGCGATGGCCGCAGCTAAGCGGTTGAGCAGGTAAGGGCTGCCGTAGATGATCAATGCAAATGGCACGTTGCGCTTGTGCGCCTGCGCAGCGCACTTGGCAATCTTGTCGCTGGCTGCGTCCGTCACCCCATGCCCTTTCGCCGCCCGGTGCGACGTGCCGCCGATGTGCAGCACCACCCAGTCCGGCTCGCTGCTCAACGCCTCGTCCAGTTGGCTCATGCTTGCAGACTCAAACGCCTCTTTGGTCAAGGCGGCCCCGTTGACTTCGGCGTTGGAGCCCAGGATGGATTGGATGAGCCGACTGCTGGTTTCCATTTCACCCGAGTCGAATCCTACGAATACCTGTTCCACGTGCCGCACGTGCGCTCCGAAAGGCAGTCCGGGGTCGTCGTTCTTGACGGCTGTCAGTGCCTTGCTGATGACTTGGCGGTGCAGTGCTTCAGCCGCATCGCTGTCCCAATGGCCTTTCGGTGCTTGGGCGGCTTGTGTCCAGGATTTGGCTGCCAATACCCGGTGACATTTTTCCGCGATGAGCAAGGAATCCAATCGTCCCGCGCGGACTTGTCCTTCAATCTCGTCAAGCGTTGCGGCGGGTTCACCCGGGAAAAGCAACACGTCGTTTCCAGCGAGCAGTGCATCCGTGTGGGGCGTTGAAGTTTGGGTGAAGGACGTGAAGCCCTTCATAGTCATGGCGTCGGTGAACACCAAGCCTTCGAAGCCCAGCTCTTCACGCAAAATACCTTGAACAATGGAGCGGCTCAGGGTGGAGGGTTGGTTGGGTGTGGAGTCAAGTGAGGGGATGTACAAGTGTGCGGCCATCATTGCGCCTGCACCTTCCTTAATCAACGTTCGGAATGGAGCGAGCTCGATGGAATCCAGCCGACTCCGGTCGTGACGAATGACGGGCAAGGCATAATGCGAGTCGGCGTCCGTGTCGCCGTGGCCAGGGAAGTGCTTGGCCGTGGCGAGCACTTCGACATCTTGAAGGCCCTTGGAGTAGGCACTCCCCAAGACCCCAGCCAATTCGGTGCTGCTTCCAAATGACCGGCTGCCGATGACAGGATTGGCCGGGTTGCTGTTGACATCGACCACAGGGGCGAAGTTGACGTGCATGCCCATGGACTCCAGCGATTGTCCGACCTCACGACCAAAGGCGCGGGTGAGGGCTGTGTCATTGGCTGCACCGAAGGTCAAAGCGCGTGGCCATGATCGCGTCGAATCGATGCGCATGCCCAAGCCCCATTCGGCATCCGTGGATACCAGCAGGGGGACATTTGCTCGGTTCTGCAGTCGCTTCAGTCGCTCGGCATAGGGCGATGGAGCGCCTTGCATGGCGATGACACCGCCGAGTTGATGGGTGGTTACCCAGCGCTCCATTTCTTCCCAGTTTTCCCGGGTAGCGTGGGCATAAATGGGCGGCATGAGCAGTTGAGCGATTTGCTCGCGCAACGTCAACGTTGCCAAAACCGAATCGGCATAGGCCGCGTGAGGCTCAGCCAAGAAATCAGGCAGCGACGGTTGTCCTGTGGATTGGGGAGTAAATCGGAATAGGGCGCAGGCCAGCGTTGTGGCGAAGAGGCTCCATCTCATTCGCTTGCCATCGCTTTGCGCGCATGGACCAAC
>CAXREW010000266.1:0-3965 GCA_964229455.1 Flavobacteriaceae bacterium
CGGTTTTTTCATGCCCAATTTTTGTGTCAGAGCGAAATGTAGCGACCGCCTTGGTGTGCGGATAGGCTCCCGATGGACTGCGCAGGCAACCCCGCTTTCGCCAAAATCGCCTCAACGGCGTCCACATAATCGGGGCACACCGAAAGCACCAAACCACCGCTCGTTTGCGGATCACACAGCACGTCCCGCTCAAACCCTGCCACGTCTGCCGCGTGGTGCCCATAGCTCGCCCAGTTGCGCTTGGAACCGCCTGGCACACAGCCCAAGCCGTGGTAATGCCGCAGGCGTTCACCGCTCAGCAACGGGACATGCGCCACATCCAACTCCGCCTGCAAGCCCGAACCCTCGCACATTTCCACCAAGTGGCCCAGCAAACCGAACCCGGTCACATCCGTCATGGCGTGCACGCCATCGATGCGGGACAACTCGGCTCCAATGGCATTCAACTGCTGCATCGACTGCACCGCGAGGTCCAAGTCCGCCGCCTCCACCACGCCTTTTTTCTCGGCTGTGGTCAGCATGCCCACCCCACGGGGTGTGGTGAGGTACAACCGGTCACCGGCACCTGCCGAGGCATTGGCTTTGAGGTTGGTGAGTGGAACGCGTCCGGTGACAGCCAATCCAAAGATGGGCTCCGGGCTGTCGATGCTGTGTCCGCCGGCCAACGGAATGCCCGCCTCTGAGCAGATGGAACGTCCGCCATCCACCACGGCGCTGGCCGTACTTTCTGGAATCTTGCCCAACGGCCACCCGAGGATGGCAATGGCCATGAGCGGGGTGCCACCCATGGCGTAGATGTCACTGATGGCATTGGCCGCAGCGATGCGCCCGAACGTGCGGGGATCGTCGACGATGGGCATGAAAAAATCCGTCGTGGAAATGATGCCGGTGCCGTCGCCCAAATCCACCACCGCCGCGTCGTCTTTGGTATCGTTGCCGATGATCAAGTTTTCGAACACCTCCGATCGATCCACGCCGGATAAGATTTCGTGGAGCACCGCGGGAGACAATTTGCAACCGCAGCCGGCGCCGTGTGAAAATTGGGTCAATCGTATCGTATCCATGCGCATCGTTTGAGGCCGCAAGGTACTGCAGCCCTCTTATGCCTCTGCCGCTGCCAATACCGCTGCAGCCGCCTCGACAAAATCCATTCCGGTGCAATCCACGTGCACGTAATGGTCGCGCGCATACCGTTCCCGTGTGTGCCGGTACAGCTTGTCATAGTACATCAACCCGATGGCCGCCGCCGAGCGCAAGTCCCCTGCATCCAGCGCGTCGAGCGCCTCTTGCATCTTGAGCCCGCCGAGCTTTTCGCGGATGCGCACAAACGCAGCCTTCAACGCCTCTCGGTCCGCATCGCCATAGACCCGGCACAATTCATCCACGCGCTCCTCTTCGGCGCGGTTTACGGCCCACACCGGCGCTTCCCGCAGCGCATCAAACATCTCATGCGGCTGGTGTACGGTACCGATGACGCGGCTCTCGTTTTCCATCCAGATGGGCCGACTCTCGTCCATTTTGACGAGGTCGCAGTGGCAGTCGTTGGCAAATTGCTCTGAAGTCGGCTGAGGCGTTCGATCTAGGTTGCCAAACGCCGATCCCAAATGGCCCGCGCGCCCTTCTAAGTCCACCACCTGCGCTCCTTGGGCCCGCATCGCTTGAAGGATTTGGGTTTTGCCCACCCCGGTCATGCCCCCGAGGATGCGGAGATCTGGAATCTGCGCAAAATCCGTCCGGGCCCAAGCACGGTACGCCTTGTATCCGCCGTTAATTTTGATGACATGGAGGCCGGCTGTCTCGAGTAACCATGCGACCGATCCGGAACGCATCCCGCCACGCCAGCAGTGGACGACGAGCGGCAGTGGTTCCACTTGAGCCGCATACCGTTCTTTCGCCTCGCGCACGAATTCGGCCATTTTGGGCCCGACGAATTCCAGTCCTTGCTCCACGGCTGCGTCCTTGCCGCGCTGCTTGTACAAGGTCCCAATGACGGCACGCTCGTCGTTGTCAAACAAAGGAAACGAAACCGCACCCGTGATGTGGCCCTTTTCGTACTCCTTGGGCGAGCGGGTATCGAGGATGACGTGCGGCTGTTCAAACAACCACCGTCCCGGTGGACGTTGAACCGAAGCTTCCCTCATGCGTTCATCGAATGGCCCACTTCACGCCGCCCATACCTTCCACTTGGAGGTGGTACACGCCGGCAGGCAAGCCCAGGTCGAGTTCTGTTCTCGGCTGCGCTAGAAGGCCCCTGGCGACTTCCCGGCCTGCGCCGTCGTAGAGGCGATACGTCGCCCCCACCGATTGCGCAGGGACAATGAGGTCGCAGCGCCCGTCGTTCGGGTTGGGGAACAGTTGCGGACGCTCGATGGCTTGCTCGAAAACGTCATTCGCCCCGGGTATGTTGACGTTATCGATCCACGTGTGGTTGCCGTAGCCTCCCACGTTGACAAACGCGACTTCCAGGCACGTCTCTGCGCCCCCCGTCCAATCCGCCGGCAGTTCAATGCTGTGGTTGTCCCACTGAATGGTTCCGCCCGTATCGTACCAGAACCAGGTGTAGCAGCCGTCCACAGACAATTCCTCGCCATAAGCAGACCAGAGCACCGTCCATTGGCTCGCACCACCGGGACGGCCCCACACCTCCAGACCATCCACATACGATGCGTACTTGCGGTGCGCCACATCAAAGGTGACCTCCGAAAAGCCCGTTGGATCAAAGGCCGGTGTGATGAGCAAATCATAGGCGCCCTCCGTGTTGACCCAATAGTTCGGGAATTGGGCCACGCCGTTGTCGGTTTCGACCAAGTCCCACGCATGTTCCCACGCATGTCCGTTGACTTCCATGCGCCAGTTGGCCGGCGGGAATTGAGGGCCATTGAAATCTTCGGACAACCCCGATTCCGGCACCACGGGCTCATTCACCACCTCGATCATGCCTTCCCACGTCCACGTATCGCTGTTGCCATTGGCATCGGTCACGGTCAACGTCACGGGGTACACCCCTTCCGATTCATACGCAACCCAGGCTTCCGCACCGGCATCCTCAAGCAACACACCTCCGGTAAATTCCCACGTGTACGTGGCTCCCTCGCACAAGGCAACGGGCACTGCCGAGAAGTGGATGGGCGAAACCTGGCACGGCGAGGCGAGGTTTATGCGCGTGCGATCGGCCATGAAGCCTGACAACACCTCGGATGGCGCATAAAACTCCGCCTGGTGCACACAGCGGGTGCCGGCGGTGCGGATGTGCCCGCCACAGTAATCCGCTTGCATGAAGGTGCACACGTTGATCATGGGCAAACCGGTGTTGTAGAGCAGCCAATCGTCCATCTCCGCATCGCGGTAGTAGACAGCCTGCGTGGTGCCGATGTAGACGCCGCCGTTGGTGCCGCGCTGGTGAGCGAGGCTAACGACCCGCTGGCCGGCAATGGTCGCCGTCGACCAATCCTCCCACGTTTCGCCCGCGTCCTCGGAACGCAGGATTTTGTGGCCGTTCTGGTTGCCAGTAAGCACGCACCAGAGCTTATCGGGGTTGGTTCCATCGACGTCGAGGTAGATGGGCTGGTTGTTATTGTTCCCGTTTTCGCCGGGCGTCGGAGAAGCCAATTCCCACGTCGCTCCGCCGTCAGTTGAGCGGTGCACGCGCCACAGCGAACCGCTTTGCTTGTGGCTGACATAGATGCGGTTACGGTCGCGCGGGCTGACCTTGACCGAGATGATTTTTTCCCCGCCAAAATCGTTGACCAGCACCCAGCTCGCGCCGCCGTCCTCCGAATACCAAAGCTCCGAACCCACCGGGCTGTACATGCAGTTGTAGCACTTGGGGTCCCACTCGAGGTTGCCGTATTCGCCGAACCAATAAGCCGTGTTGGGCTTTTTGGAGCCGTCAAACGGCATCGCGTCGATGCGGTCAAAGCGGTCGTTGGTGAAGCGGAACGCCCCGCCGTCGTGGTAGCCGCGGG
>CAXREW010000267.1:0-3668 GCA_964229455.1 Flavobacteriaceae bacterium
GCCGGCGCGTCGGAAGGGTCGTCCCAGCTCAGCATTTCGATGATGACCTTCTGGCCGTCTTCGGCACCGCCCAAGTTGTGCGCCCCAATGAAAAAGTTCGCATGCAAGCGTTGGTCCGATGGATAGCCAAACGCATAATCACGGACGCGCTCGATGACGACGACGTATTGTTGGCGGGCGCGTTCGATAATGCGGGCCACGCGAGGCGTGTGACGACGGCCGCGACGGACCCAATCCACCTCAACGGTGTCGCCCCAAAACGCCGTGCCGGTGTACCCCTTCGGGATGGAAATTTCATTGCCATCTGGCATCATCACGAACCCCCGGCCATGCCGGGTGATTTGAATGGTGCCCACAGGGCGGTCGCTTTGCGGAACTTCCGCCAGAATAAACTTACCCCGGCCGAGCGATTCCAACCGGCCATCGCGGCCCATTTCTTCCAGAACCGTCATGATTTTGCGCCGGGTGTCGTGGTTCAGGATGCCCAGCGTGCTCGCGACTTGCTTGTGGTTTAGGGGCTTGTTAGGCTGGCGTTTGAAGACCTCGAGGATCTCCTTTCGCAGCTGCTTGGGCGGTTTTCTAGCCATCGGGCACAAAGATGCTTTCAATCCATTGGCATTTGCGACCTTTGCAGCCGCATGTCTACACGCACTTATCAACGATGGGCGCCCGAACATTGGGACGAATACGCTGTCATCGACTCCGGTGACGGAGCGCGGCTCGAACGGTTCGGCGACCTGATCCTAGACCGGCCCGACCCCGCAGCGGTTTGGTCGCGGCGGCTTGGAACGGATGCGTGGGACGAAGCCCATGCCCGGTTCGAGCCCACCGGCCGCACCAAGGGCAAGTGGGTGCCGCGCGACGCGGTGCCGGACGGCTGGAATCTCAACTATCGCTCGCCACGCTTGCAGCTGCGTTTCCACCTCGAAATGACCCGGTTCAAGCACGTCGGTATTTTCCCCGAACAAGCGGCCAACTGGGAGTACATCGCTGAACACCTCCAACCAGGTGACAAATTCCTGAACCTCTTCGCCTACACCGGCGGCGCATCGATTGCAGCGCGTTCAGTGGGCGCCGAAGTGACGCACGTCGATGCGATCCGTCAAGTGGTGGATTGGACCCGCATCAACATGGAATTGAGCGGCCTCGACGGCATTCGATGGGTGGTGGAAGACGCCCTCAAATTTGCCCAACGCGAACAGCGCCGCGGCAACACCTACAAAGGCATTGTGCTCGATCCTCCAACCTGGGGATTGGGTCCCAAGGGCCAAAAATGGCGCCTCGAGGACAACCTGCTCAACCTGTGCGCCGCCGTGGCTGACCTGCTCGAACCCGGCGGTTTTATCATCATGAACACCTACAGTGGCATTGCCCCCAGCGCCCTCGAAACCGTCTGGCAACGCATCCTACCCTCCGCCCAGTTCGAAGTGGGCGAATTGTGTCTGCGCGGAGAAGACGGCCATTGGATTCCCACGGGCAGCCTCATCCGAATCACCTCACGACCATGAGCCAATCCTCTGAATCCCCCATGCTCGGCCTCCGATTGCCCACCGACCCGCGGTGGGTGGAATTGGTCGAGTCGAACATTTCTGAAATCCTCACAGACCATGCTTGGTGCGAGCAGAAAGCCGCGTCGAATGCCATCAGCACAATCGTTCGGTTCCCGGAACATTTGGACCTCGTGGCCGAATTGACCCGCATCGCTCAAGAGGAAATCGAACACTTCGGCATGGTCGTCGACCGCATCAAAGAGCGCGGATTTGAGTTGGGCCCCGAGCGCAAAGACGATTACGTGGGTGAATTGCTCCAATTCATCAAGCGCAAGTGCTCGCGGGAAGAGCAGCTCGTGGACCGGTTGCTGTTTGCTGCTATGATCGAGGCGCGTTCGTGCGAACGGTTTCGCATGCTTTCTGAGCGTGTCAAGGACAAGCCTTTGGCAGAATTTTACCGCGAGCTCATGATTTCCGAGGCCGGCCACTACACGACCTTCATCGGGTTTGCCCGCAAATACGGCGGCAACGTGGACGTAGAAGCGCGGTGGCAAGCGTTTCTGGATTACGAAGCCGAGGTCATCCAGAATTACGGCAAGAAAGAGACGATGCACGGCTGAGACGCGTTAAGTTCGCGTCATGACCCGCTACTTCACCATCGCCGTGGCCGCGCTCCTGCTCGGCGCGTGCACCCCGCCTGAACCCGTTTTCACCTCTGAGTTGGACGTACGCGACGCGCTCGCTCAAATTCAAAACGCGCGCTTCACGGCCCGCCTTTCCAACGACGTAGAAGCCTCCGATTCGCATTGGGGGCGCGAAGTCCACATCGACTGGTTGCGGTCGCATGCGGTCGGGGATTCAGCTTACGATTTGGCCTGGCGGTACGCCGATGCCTTCATCCAAGACGGCGATACCAGCCGATCCTGGGGGCACATGTGGGCCAACCGACTCACCTCCATTTCCAGCGACAGCCTGCGCAAGGCGAGCGATTGGGACGCCGCCAGCTCCAACAACGCCAACGGCATCCCCAACTACTACGCCTCGATGACCTTGCCCGTCATGCTCACCGATACGAGCTGGTGGGCAGCGCAAGTCAGTGATTCCGCCGTGCGCGTTACGTGGGAGCACGTTTTGCCGAGCGCGAATAAAACCGAACAATTCATCCTGACCAAGAGCTCCATCCAAGACACGACGGACGGGGACTATCACCCTGACACGAAAGACCTGCAGCGCTGGATCTTCGAGGCGCCCAATGGCCTTCCGGTGCGGCACGAACAATCGTGGTACCGAGGCGATATGGCGTACGGGAGCGACCTCGCCATAGATTGGGACTGGGAGTTGACGAACGACGGTGCCGTCGAGCTCGCCGTGGCCGATTGGGTGGCTCCGGAGTGGTCGCGTGAACCCGAGGAGGAGGCGGCTGTAGCAGGCGGCGGAGACGGGGATTGGTTTGAGGAGGCCATGGCTGCGTTGCCCGCGGTTGGTGCGCCAGCACCGGCCATTGAAGGGGTCGATTTGGCAGGGGAAACGACTTCGTTGGGCGACCTCTCCGGGGACCTCGTTTACGTCGATTTCTGGTACATCGGGTGCGGACCGTGCATGCGGGCCTTGCCGCATTTGGCGCACATGGAGGAGGAATTTGGTCCAGCAGGGTTCCACGTCCTTGGCGTGAACCACCACCAAGACGCCAAGACCGTCAAGCGATACCTCGACCGGCGTGAACTAAATGTACCGCAGGCGATTCTGGATTCCCTGCCCGAAGGCTACCCCGTCGTCGCCTACCCGACGTGGTTCCTGGTGGGGCGCGACGGCTCCATCATCGAGCGCAACATGGGCTACGGCGAGGACACCGCGGCCTTCTTGGACTCGTTGGTGAGCGCGAATTTGTAAGCAGGTTAACCCGCCATCATGGCTTCGATCTCATCCGCTTCGAGCGGGATGTGGCCCATCAGGTCCACATAGCCATCCTCTGTGATGAGGATATCATTTTCAAGGCGGATGCCGAGGTTTTCTTCACGGATGTAGATGCCCGGTTCGACGGTAAAGACGTGGCCGGCTTGGATGGGCTCGTGCCAATGGCCGACGTCGTGGACGTCCAACCCGATGAAGTGCGACGTACCGTGCATGAAGTACTTTTTGTAGGCGGGCCAGGCGGGGTTTTGGTTGGCTACCTCATCG
>CAXREW010000268.1:0-2383 GCA_964229455.1 Flavobacteriaceae bacterium
AGTTCAGACGTGTGCTCTTCCGATCTGGACCTGGGCCAGCCAGGGCCTTTTGAACGCTCCTTCGATGCATCGGGATGCTTGGGACATTGGGCGCAGGAGGGGGTGCTGCTACTCAATGATGTATTGACTGTTCGGGCGGGCGAGGCCGGGTCCCATGCCCAACTGCGCTGGCAAGTGTTCACGGGAGCCGTTTTGGATGCCGTGGCACGCCAAGACCAGCCGGTGGTTGTCATCTTGTGGGGCAAACCGGCACAGGCTCACGCGCGCCGATTCACCAATCCGATGCATTTGGTGTTGAAGTCACCGCATCCCAGTCCGCTGTCTGCGTACCGTGGGTTTTTCGGTTCGCGGCCATTTTCCAAGGCAAATGCGTGGCTAGAGCGACAAGGTTTGGAGCCCGTGGATTGGATGGGTCAATAGGTCAACAGCCGGCCCGTCCGGTCGTCGCCGCCGAACAGCAGCGTCGCGGTTGGTTGCTCCGCGTTGCATGCGAGCGCATTGATCGAACGGGAGCTTCCGCCTTCGCGGTGGGTGATTTTTCGGACAAACGACAAGTCATTGAGACGCCACGCCTTGAGCGTTTTGTCTCGGCTAGCGGTCCAGAGGTGGGTGCCATCGCTCACCATGCGGTAAATCGCCCCCTCGTGCGCAGGAATGGAGAGGATTTCCTCACCCGTCGGCGTCCAAGCGCGAATGCGCCCGTCTCGTCCCGAGGAGATCCACGTCTTTTTTTCAGGCAGCCACAACGCGGCGTAACTGCCGCCGACGTGCCCGGGAAGTTCAATGGCATGGCGAATGCGCTCGCCAGCCTCGAGGTGTGCGCAGAGGTACGCCTTGCCCGAGGTCGTGCCGATAAACAGGGAGGTAGGGCTGTGCACCAAGCACCGGATTTTCTCCGCCCCGGGGAGTGACCATTCGTCGAGCAATTCGGTCCCGTTCCAAAGGGCGATGCGTTGGTCGCCTCCGCCGGTTAGTAATTGTGAATGGGAGGACCATGCCAACGCAAAGAGCCCATTGCTGTGCGCTTCAATGCGGCTCACAGCTTCCGGATGGGCCGCTTGCCAGAGGAAGAGTTCCCCGTTTTCCGTCCCCGCCGCCCGTGAGCTGGCATGGGTCCCTACAGAGAAAAACGCCTTTTCATGGTGAAGAAGCGCCCTGCCTTCGCCAGAACCGTCGGCCTTCCATTCCGCCACAATTCCATCCCCGCCAGCGGTCAGCCAATTTTGGGTGGTTGGATCCCAAGCTGCGTCATAAATGGCGCCCTGGTGACCGGAAAGATGGACGGTTGTTTCGTTCGTTCCCATGGATTGCCGAATTTAGTACCCTCAAAGCAGTTACAAGCATGCAATACGTATTCCTCGGCATGGCCATCCTTACCATTGTGGCCTTCATTCAATACCGTCGCCAAAACAAGCGATAATTCCAGGGAATGAGCAAACCCTCCATTCCAAAAGGAACGCGTGACTTCGGTCCGCGCGTTATGGCCCGCCGAAATTGGATGTTCGGTGTGATGCGGAAGGCCTTTGAGCGGTACGGGTTTCTGCCGATCGAAACGCCGGCGATGGAAAACCTGCAGACCCTCACGGGGAAGTACGGGGAAGAGGGGGACCAACTGATTTTCAAAATCCTGAACAATGGGGATTACTTGAACAAAGCCAATGCCGACGCACTCGCAACGGGGGATTCCAAGGCGTTGACCTCGAGCATATCCAAGAAGGCGCTGCGCTATGAATTAACGGTGCCATTCGCCCGCTTTGTTGTGATGTCGCGTAATGACTTGACGTTCCCGTTTCGCCGGTACCAAATGCAAACGGTGTGGAGAGGTGATCGACCTGGCAAAGGCCGTTACCAAGAGTTTACCCAGTGCGATGCCGACATCATCGGTTCCGACAGCACGTTGTGCGAACTGGACCTCATCACGCTTTTTCACGAGGTGCTTTCAGAGTTGGGCGTTCCCGGCTACGAAATTGTCTTGAACGACCGCCGTCTTCTGAATGGCCTTGCGCGGGCCTGGGGCATCGAAGAACAGTTCCAGGATTTCACAGTTGCCCTCGACAAATGGGACAAGATTGGCAACGATGGTGTTCGAAAGGAACTGGGTGAGCGCGGTTTCGCCCCAGCCACCATTGACCGCGTAATGCAGCTTTTTGAATTGCTGTCCACGACCGATTCTTCTGAACGCCTCGCTGGCATGAAGGCGTTGTTTGCAGAAGGAGACGATGAGACGAATGCTGCGTATGAAGAAGTGGTCGAACTGATGGCCATGGCCCAGGGAGCAGGTGTCGATGCGACGCAATTGGTCTTTGATCCAACGCTCGCTCGCGGTTTGAACTATTACACCGGCGCCATTTTTGAAGTGCGCGTTCCGGACGCGCCAATTGGC
>CAXREW010000269.1:0-6065 GCA_964229455.1 Flavobacteriaceae bacterium
AAAGCCTCCCGTAGTGGAAGGCTTTTCGTTGAGCGAGAAACGAGACTCGAACTCGCGACCCCAACCTTGGCAAGGTTGTGCTCTACCAACTGAGCTATTCTCGCTTGTGCGCTGTTTCCTTTGAAACGAACCGAACGGCAAAATTACGCAAGACATTTCTTTGCCCCAAAGCAATCGTTAAAAATCTTTGGGTTCGCTGCGAATTTTCGAAGTTTGCCGAATGAACTACTTGGCGCACTTGGTATTGAGTGGAGGGGATTCGGATTTGCGCCTGGGCAACTTCATGGGAGACGCCGTCAAAGGGGACCCTTTCAAGACGTATGCCGCGCCCATTGCCAATGGCATTGTGTTGCACCGTTGGATCGATTCGTACGCCGACACAGCCCCCGAAGCCCGTGCGGCCCGTGCGGCGATTCGGCCCATGCTCGGCCGGTTTTCCGGCGTCGGTGTGGACTTGCTGTACGACCACTTCTTGGCGAAGAATTTTGCCCAACTCCACCCTGAGATAGCCCTCCCGGAGTTCGCGGAATCTGCGCAGAGTGACTTGCTCAACCGCACGGTTGAAATGCCTGCTCGCAGCCAGCGGTTTCTCCACGCCATGGTGGCGCACGACTGGCTCGTTCAGTACAGATCGCAGGAGGGCATGCTCAGCGTGTGCCGCTCGATGGATGCTCGACTCGAGCAACGCCTTCAGACGACCAGCCCGTTGCACCGGTTGTTCGAAGCGGCGGATGCAGCCGGATTCGACAACCTCGAAGCATCGTTTGAGCCATTTTGGACGCGCATACAAACCGAAGCCCGGTCGTTTGTACAATCGGAACGCCTGATTGCCTGCTAACTGCAGGGGTTTCCATACCTTTACCCCATGGTAGTTGAAATGACCTACAATAGCACCCGACGGGATTTGGTCATCCCGGAATACGGCCGCACCATCCAGGAGATGGTCGATCACTTGAAGTCCATCGCTGACAAGGAGGAGCGCAACAAATGCGCCGCTGCCATCGTCAGCGTGATGGGTTCTGTCGTCGCTCAAGAAGGGGACGCGGATGAGGTGCAGAAGAAATTGTGGGGCCAGTTGTTCCTTATGGCTGGATACGATTTGGACGTCGACTGCCCGGTGGAACGCCCAACACCCGAGAGCCGCTCAGAGGCACCCGGTCGATTGAATTACCCCGGGGCGATGTCGCGTTTGGGCCACTACGGCCAATTAACGCGTGACCTCATCGAAAAGGCCAAGTCCTACGAGGAAGGGGAGGAGAAAGCCGCTTTGGTCGTCACCATCGGTAATCTGATGAAGCGTCATTTCTTGACGTGGAACAAGAACACCGTTGAAAACGCCCTGATCCGAGAGCAAATCAAAGAGATGAGCGAAGGCGCCTTGACGCTGCCCGAAGATGCTGAACTCGTCAGCTCGGCGGAGATTTTGAAGAGCAAGCGCAAGACGAGCGACGCGCTCGATCGCCACCGCGGCAAAAAGCGCAAGCGCTAATCCTGCCAGGACATTCCAATTTTCAGGGTTGAAAAGTTTTCCGTCGAACAGACGGTGAGGTGACCTTGCGCCGTTATTTCGAAAGGCGGCTGTGGGCGGGGCAATGATCCTTCGCTGCTGCACGCTGCGAACTGTCAACTCATACGACCATGTCCAGTTTTATCATCGAAGGAGGGAAGCGGCTGTCCGGTGAAGTCATCCCGCAAGGAGCCAAAAACGAGGCGCTGCAGATTTTGTGTGCGGTGCTGCTGACGCCAGAGCCGGTGACCATCACCAACCTACCCGACATCGTCGACGTCAACAAATTGATTGACTTGCTGGCGAGCATGGGCGTCAAAATCCAACGCAAAGGACCTGGGGCTTACCGCTTCCAAGCGGACGACGTCAACCTCGATTACTTCAGCACCGAAGAATTCCGGCAGAAGGGTGGTTCCCTGCGCGGCTCGACCATGATTTTAGGGCCGCTGCTGGCGCGTTTTGGTGTGGGCGCATTGCCCAAGCCGGGGGGCGACAAGATTGGCCGCCGCCGCATGGACACCCACTTCATCGGGTTCGAAACGCTTGGGGCGACCTTCACCTACGACGGCAAGACCGGCTTTTTCCAGGCCAGTGCACCCGATGGGCTCAAGGGCACCGACATGCTGCTCGACGAAGCGTCGGTCACCGGCACCGCCAACATCGTCATGGCGGCATGCATGGCCC
Source organism: Flavobacteriaceae bacterium (assembly GCA_964229455.1). GTDB lineage: Bacteria > Bacteroidota > Bacteroidia > Flavobacteriales_D > Sanyastnellaceae > UA16. The sequence goes on from CAXREW010000269.1 coordinate 2,192, forward strand.
AAGGGACCACCACCATTTACAACGCGGCGTGCGAGCCCTACCTGCAGCAGCTCTGCAAAATGATCAACCGCATGGGCGGCAAGATCAGCGGCATCGGCTCCAATTTGCTGACCATCGAAGGCGTCGACTCTCTCGGCGGCACAGACCACCGCTGCCTGCCCGACATGATTGAAATCGGCAGCTTCATCGGATTGGCGGCCATGACCCAAAGTGAAATCACCATCACGGACGTGGCGTACGACGAACTCGGCGTCATCCCCAAGGTTTTCCGAAAACTCGGCATCCAACTTGAGCGCCGCGGCGACGACATCTTTGTGCCTGCGCAAGATTCGTACGAAATCGAAACCTTCATCGACGGCTCCATCCTCACCGTATCGGACGCACCGTGGCCGGGCTTCACGCCGGATTTGTTGTCCATTGTGCTAGTGACGGCCACCCAAGCCAAAGGCAGCGTACTGATCCACCAGAAAATGTTCGAGAGCCGCCTGTTCTTCACGGACAAGCTCATCGACATGGGAGCGCAAATCATCCTCTGCGATCCGCACCGTGCCACCGTCATTGGTATGGACCGCAAGAGCCCGCTGCGCGGCGTGACCATGACTTCGCCTGACATCCGCGCGGGGGTTTCCCTCCTCATTGCAGCGCTCTCGGCCGAGGGCCAATCGGTGATCCACAACATCGGCCAGATCGACCGCGGTTACCAAGACATCGAAGGAAGGTTAAAAGCGCTGGGTGCCCGCATTGAACGGGTCGATTGATTGCGTAAATTGCCTTCATGATTTTGAAAACCACCCTCGGGTCGTTGGCGCTCGCCGCTGCGATCTTCTTTGCATCGCCCGTTGAGGCCCCCGATTCTACCGCTGTCATCCCAACGAACAAAGTGGGAACGGCCATCGGCGACACCGCTCCAGAGATTGCCCTGTCCAATCCGAAAGGCAAGACCATGAAGTTGAGCGAACTGCGCGGCAGCTTGGTGCTGGTGGACTTTTGGGCCTCGTGGTGCGGACCGTGCCGCCGGGAAAACCCGAACGTGGTCAACGCCTACAACAAGTACAAGAAGGCTAAATTCAAGTCGGCCGATGGCTTTGAAGTGTTCAGCGTGTCCTTGGACAGCGATGTGACCCGCTGGGAATCGGCCATCGCCCAGGACCAGCTCGATTGGAAATGGCACGTCTCTGACCTTAAGCGCTGGCAAAGTGAAGCGGCGGCGATGTACGGCGTCAACTCCATCCCCATGAGTTTTCTCATCGATGAGAACGGGGTCATCGTGGGCAAGAACCTGCGCGGCTTCGAATTGCACCGCCAGATTGACAAGCACGTCAAATCCTTCTGATCCGGTTCACCTGACAGGTTGTCCGGTTGCTGCAGTGTGGCACTGGATTTGAATAAGGTGAAGCAAATCAAGGAAAGTACCCCAGACATGAATACGTCGAACGTGGAAGAAACCACCGCGAACCAAGCGGAAACCGAGGAGACCCAAGCACAAGCAGCCGAGGAACAACCACAAGCGGACGCGGCTACCGAGGAGCAGGCAGAAGAAGAAGGCACCGCAGAAGGGCAAGAAGAACAGACGGATTGGCAGGATCGCTACCTCCGCCTGTATGCTGAATTTGACAATTTCCGAAAGCGCACAATGCGCGAACGCGGCGACCTGATTCGCAACGCTTCGAAAGACGTGTTGGAAAGCTTGTTGCCGGTGTTGGATGATTTTGAACGAGCCCAGACAGTCGCTGCCGATTCAGAAGACGTCAACGGATTGAAAGAAGGCCAGCAGCTCATCCATAACAAGATGAAGCAAATTCTCAAAGCCCAAGGCGTGGAGCAACTCGAGGTCAAGCCGGGTGACGCTTTTGACGTGGACATTCACGAAGCCATCACCCGCATTCCCTCGCCGGAACTCTCCGGTAAAGTGGTGGACGTGGTGGAAGCCGGTTACAAACTGAATGATGCCGTGATTCGCTACGCGAAGGTGGTGGTCGGTGAATAAGAAGACCTATGGCGAAGCGGGATTACTATGAAACGTTAGGGGTCGACCGAAAGGCTTCGGGTTCCGATATTAAGAAGGCCTACCGCAAACTGGCCCTCAAATACCACCCGGACAAAAACCCGGGAGACGCAGCGGCGGAAGAAAAGTTTAAGGAGGCCGCAGAGGCCTATGAAGTGCTCCAGGATGACCAGAAGCGCGCCCAGTACGACCGCTTCGGTCACGACGGATTGCGTGGCGGACCGGGCGGTGGTGCCGGGTTCGGCGGGATGAACATGGAGGACATCTTCAGCCAGTTCGGCGACATCTTCGGTGGCGCCTTTGGCGGCGGTGCGGCCGGCGGCGGCGGTCGTCGTCGGCGCATGAAGGGCTCCAACCTGCGCATCAAGGTCAAGTTGACTCTGGAAGAAATCGCCAGCGGCGTCGAAAAGAAGGTCAAGGTCTTCAAGCAAGTCCAAGCTGAAGGTGCGGAATACGGGGATTGCCAGACGTGCGGAGGCACCGGCCAGATCCGCCGCGTCCAAAACACCATCCTCGGCCAAATGCAAACAGCCAGCACTTGCCCCCAATGCCAAGGCAGCGGGCAATCGGTGAAGAAGCGCCCCTCTGGCTCGGATGAATGGGGCATGGTCCGCAAAGAGGCCGTGGTCACCATCGAGATCCCCGCCGGCGTAGAGGACGGCATGCAGCTGAGCGTGCGCGGAGAAGGCAACGGCGCCCCGATGGGCGGCGTGCCGGGCGACTTACTCGTGGTCATCGAGGCCATCCCGCACGAAACGCTCCAGCGCAACGGGAAGAACCTGCACTACGACTTGTACATCCCATTCACAGACGCAGCGCTCGGCGCCCAGGCGGACGTGCCGTTGGTGGGGAGCAAAGCAAAAATCACCATCGAACCGGGCACCCAAAGCGGCCGCATCGTGCGACTCCGCGGCAAGGGACTCCCCGCCGTCGACAGCTATGGCCAAGGCGATTTGCTGGTGAACATCAACGTTTGGACACCCAAGAAACTCTCCAGTGAGGAGCGCGATTTGCTCGAGCAACTCCGCGAGTCCAAGAATTTCCAGCCCGATGCCAACCACCAGGAAAAGGGCTTCTTCGACAAGGTGCGGGATATGTTCACTTGATGGTTAATTTGCACGCATGCCCTCTGTTCCAGCCCTCGATATTTCAGGAATTGAAAAGCGATTTGGCGAGCAGCGCGCATTGGCTGGTGTAGGGTTCCACGTCCCACAATCCGGCGTTTTTGGCCTGCTCGGTCCTAACGGCGCGGGCAAGACCACTCTGCTGCGGATGCTCAACGGCATAACGGCGCCGGACGCCGGCTCCATCTCTTTTTTCGGTGAGCCCCTGACGCGGGCTCATCTGCCGAGCATCGGCTACTTGCCCGAAGAACGCGGTCTGTACAAATCCATGCGGGTCGGGGAACAGGCCCTGTATTTCGCTCAGTTGCGTGGACTGGATAAGAAGGAAGCGCGCGAGCGACTGCGCTATTGGTTTGACCGCCTCGAAGTGGACGGCTGGTGGCACAAGGAGGTCAGCGAAGTCAGCAAGGGCATGGCCCAGAAAATCCAGTTCATCCTCTCGGTGCTGCACGAGCCACGCCTGTTGATCCTGGACGAGCCGCTGAGCGGATTTGACCCCATCAATGCCCAGCGCATCCGAGAGGTTATCCTTGAGCTAAAGGCCAAAGGTGATACGACGATTTTGCTGTCCACGCACGACATGGGCAGCGTGGAAGAAATGTGCGATGAGGTCGCCTTGCTCAACCGGGGACAACTTGTCCTCAACGGTAAGGTGCCCGAACTCCGCGAATCCGCCCGCGACGGCCGGTACGCGGTTACGTTCCGTGATACCGTCATGGGCTTTACCGTGGCCTTGGGCGCCAGC
>CAXREW010000270.1:0-5781 GCA_964229455.1 Flavobacteriaceae bacterium
ACGCCGAGCTGGGCTACGGCGACGGCGATGAAACGACCGTTGTCTCCTACGGCGGCGATCCAGACAACAAGCACACCACGACCTATTTCCGGCACGCTTTCAACCCTGGCTTCAGCGAGGCCACATCAACCACCGGCTTCTTCCAACTGCGCCGCGACGACGGGGCCGTGGTTTACCTCAACGGCGAAGAGGTGTTCCGCAGCAACATGCCCGATGGGGACATCGCCTTCGACACCTTCTCGGTGGATTTTGCCGGCGGCGATGCCGAAAGCAACTGGAACGAATACACGGTCGCCATCGACTTGCAGCCCGGCACGAACGTGCTGGCCGTCGAAATTCACCAGTACTCGCTGACCAGCTCGGACATCAGCTTTGATCTGACGCTTTCTGCGTTCTCACCGCTCGAGCAGATCCTCTCCACCGAAAACCCGCTGCCCGTCCTGCTCAATGGCGACGCCGGGTACGTGGCGCGGTACCAACCGACCGGCGATTGCTTGTTGCCCGAGACTATTGCTGAGGACCTCGTGCTCACCGCCGACTGCTCGCCGTATTTGGCGACCGGCACCAGCACCGTGCTGCCTGACGTGACGCTTACCGTGGAGCCGGGTGTAGAAATCTGGTTTCCCACGGACGCTCAGTTGCGGGTGCAAGGGGCGCTCGTCGCTGAAGGGACGCTAGAAGCGCCGCTGGCCTTCCGCCTCAACCCGGCGTACGATGCACCATGGGGCAACATCCAATTTGACGCGTGCACTTCGCCTAGCCTCATCCGCCACGCCGTGGTGGAAAACGCTTCCGACGGCGACCATCCGGTGCACGACCGGGCGGCGGTCGTAGCGTGGTTCTCCGATGTGACGCTTGATTACGTGGAGCTGCTGACCAACCACAGCAACCCCGTTTACGCCGAGCACAGCCAAATCGCCCTCACGAACTGCACCCTGCATTCCGACATCACAGGCGATCTGATCAACGTGCGCCACGGCTCCGGTCTCATCGAGGGTTGTACGTTCATCGGCAACGACCAACCCGACACCGACGCCATCGATTACGACGTGGTCGATGACGGGGTGGTGCGCAATTCGCTTATCCACTCGTTTTACGGATTCAACAGCGACGGCATCGACTTGGGCGAGGGCTCGTTCAACACCCTCATCGAATCGTGCCTGATCCACCACTGCACGGACAAGGGCATCAGCATCGGCCAAGCCTCAACGGCCGTCATCCAAGACATGACCATCGGACACTGCGCGTTGGGCGTTGCGATGAAGGACCAAGGGGCTGCAGAGATTGATCACTCGACCTTCTACGCCAACCAATATGGCGTGAGCGTGTACGAGAAAAACCCCGGGATGGGCGGGGGCGATGCCGTTGTCACCAACAGCATTTTCTCCAACACCAGCCATTCACCGGTCTTTGTCGACTCGCTCTCGACGGCACTGGTCGCCTATGCGTTGTACGATTCGGATACCTTGGCGTACGAGTCGGTCTTGGAAGCCAATCCGCTCTTCGTGGACCCGGACGGCTACGATTTCACCCTGCAGGAAGGTTCGCCTGCGGCGGGTGGAGCGTTGGGCGGCACGGATTACGGTGCTTCGACCTTGTGGTCGGATCTGCCGCGGGACTTGGCCATCGTGGAATTTGGGTACGCCGGCATCGCCGATGCCAACCGCGAATGGCTCCTGCTCCGCAACGACAGCGATGCGCCCATCGACCTACTCGGCTACAGCTTGAGCGATGCGGTGACATGGACGCAGTCCTTTCCGTTGGTCCTGGGGCCGGGGGAGCAGGCGTGGGTGGTCCGCGATGCGTCGTTCTTTAACAACGTCCCTGATGCGGTCGTGCAGTGGCAGAGCGGCCAACTCGCCAACGAAGGCGAACGGATCTTGCTGCACAACAGTGCCGGCATGGTCGTGGACTATGTGCAGTATGAACCCGCTGCGCCGTGGCCCATTCCGGTGGCCGAACAAGAAGCGTTGGTGCGGGTATCAGCCGGTCTGGACAACCACTTTGCGTCGAGCTGGCAACTCGAGACGTTGATTGAAACCCCTGAAGTGATTAATCTGACAGGCGCGTTGTTGGTCTACCCCAATCCCGTTTCAGACCGAATCACCTTAAGCGGAATTGAAGCCGATGATGCAGGTAAAGCCCTTGTCCTTTGGGGGATTGGCGGACAAATGGTGATGGAAATTGCTGTATCGCCAGCAAATGCCATGCAAGGACTTGTTCAGGTGGACGTCCAAGGATTAGCTCCAGGCGTGTATGCATTGACCCTTCGTGAACGCAGCACGCGTTTCATTGTTCAATAAGGGATGCCCGCTTCGACACCCGCAGCCTGGAATTTTACCGCCCCGGTCAAACGCTTCTCCATCGAAGGGGGAATGCACTACCTCGAGTTGCCCAATGAGTTCACAGAGCCGATGCGCGCGACCGGTCACAAGCGCTGGGTGTGCACCATCCAAGATGCCCTCACGTGGCATTGTGGTCTGCTGCCCACCGGGGAAGGGACGTGGTTTGTGGTGTTGAGCAAGGCCAAAATGGAGGCCGTCGAGGCCCATGTGGGCGATTGGCTCAACGTCGACATGGTCCCAGACACGAGCAAATACGGCATGCCGCTCCCGGAAGACCTCGAGGACATCCTCGCCGACGATCCGGAATTCGAGCGCCGCTTCGATGCCATGCTTCCCGGCAAACGCCGCAACGCCATCCACCAAATCACCAGCGCCAAACCACCCGAAACGGCCGCCAAGCGCATCATCAAGCTCATGCAGCAATTGGGATTGGATTGATTCAAGGGGTATATTTGTGATTAAAATCACAATTCTACCTTGAACTAACCCTTCAAATGAAACATTTACAGCCCTTTGCATTCGGGTTAACGCTGGTCTTGCTGGTGTTTTCCGGATGCGCAAAACAAGAAGGTTGCACCTACACGGAGGCGTGCAATTACGATGCGGACGCCGTTGTGGACAATGGCACCTGCGAATTCACCACCTGTGCAGGATGCACCGATGCGGATGCACTCAATTACGATTCTTCGGCCACGGTGGACGATGGAAGTTGCGTGTACGATCCCGTGCCGAGCTCGGCGGAATGCGCGACCAGCGTGGAGTTTGACAACTACACGTATCCGGTCGTTGCAGTTGGGCCCCAATGCTGGTTTGCCGAAAACTTGCGCACCACGGTCTTCCAAGACGGATCGGCCATTGCTGAAGAGTCCGCAGCGGATTTCCCCAACCTGGATTCCCCAGCTCGAACGACCTACAGCACTTCGTCGTCCATCATCAACACGCACGGATTCTTGTACAACGGCATCGCCGCAACTACCGCAGCCAACGGAGGTATTTGCCCCACGGGATGGCACGTGCCGACGGAGTTGGATTGGATGGAAATGGAATCGTACCTCGTGATCGCCGGGCACGGCAAGCGCATGGGGGAAGTCCTCAAAAAGACCAGCGGCTGGGCCCAAGGCGGCAGCGGCACTGACCTGTACGGATGGAACGGCGGCGGCGGTGGCCACGCTTGGCCCGATGGCGGTACGTACTCGCTGAATTGGTACGGCACCTATTGGAGCTCAACCACCACCAACGACGGAGATGTCATGCACCGCACTCTGAGCTCTGGCTCCAACCAACTGCAGCGTGGTGAGTACTGGGACGTAATCGGCAGCAGCGTGCGCTGCATCGCTGACTGAATGAAGAATTACGGTATGAAGAAGGGCCGCCTCTCGGGGTGGCCCTTTTTTATTTTCCTTGTGCGACCAACCAGTCCAGTCCGACTTCCAGCCCGTGGCGGTAGTCGGCACGCAGATCGTCCGCGTTGACACTGTACCCAGCCGATTCGAGCGGTGCGAGGGGCGCTATTTCACTCCACGTGGCACCATCGCCTCCGCCGGTCAACAAACGATCGACCACGGCGTTGTAGCGTTTGTGACCGACTTCGAAGAGGCGTGCCATGGCGGGGTTGTCCCGGAACCAATAGGAGGCAAACCAATCCAACGTGTCCTGTTCGACTTTCTGGCCGCTCGGCCGGGTGCGCACCACGACCAGGCGCTTGTTGCCGTCAGTCAAGGCTTTTTCCAAGGGGATGGAATCCGCATACCCGCCGTCAAACACCCACCGATCGCCGACCTGGATGCGGCCCCGGGTCACCAGTGGCAACGTGCAGGAAGCAATGACCAAGCGCATCCAATTTCCCTTTTCGGGATGCAGGTAATGAGGCTCACCCGTCGCACAGTCGGCGGCCACAATGGAAAGCGACTTGCCTTCAATAGCCTCATACGCCGCATCCCAATCAATGGGGTTGGTCGTCCGAACGACGTGGGCAAGGTGGGCCAAGTTCATGAGCCCCTCTTCCGAAAAGGCGGACGTAAATCGAATGAACTTCCCGTCGCCGACCAACTGCGAAGCCACATCGATGAAGTGCTTGCGCTGTCCCGACAAAAACGAAGTAAGCGCCATGGAGCCAGCGGAGACGGAATAGTATGAGGAAAAAGGATTGAAACCATGTGCGGCAAATGCGTCCAACACCCCAGCCGTGAACGCGCAGCGCAGGCTGCCGCCTTCCAAAATCAATGCGTCGTATGGGTGCGTTGGCGTCATGTATTTAAGATACGAAAATTTCGACGATGCAGTTGCACCCAACACGGTCTTCATTCGCATTTGAAAAAGCGAGAAATACCTGTTCGACGAACCTCAATAAGTTGCGTATCAATCAATTAATTGACCACACCAAAGGTGATTTGCTTTGGATTTCGGTGTGATAGTGTTTACATTTTGCGACGAAACCAAGTTTTACTGTTATGCTTATGCGCCTCACTTCCCTGAAGTCAGCGCTCTTGTCGTATGCCTACGCGAGCGCTGCAATGTTAGTTTTTCTGTTCGCATCCACATCCGCTTCCGGTCAAATCCCGGAGCACCAGTGGAGCTCCCATCATTCGTCGCACAACCACCAATATGCGTCGGTTTTCAACCACCCCAACTGGACGACGGAATGGGTGGTGGCGATGACCCACCAAGGGGTGGCTTCCGGGTCGTCTGCGTTGGAAGCACCTCGCTTGATGCGCGTGGACACCTCGGGCGTTCGCTTGTGGGATAAAGAGTACACATTGATCGGCGGGGGATCCAACCTTCGTCCATCCCACGTGTTCCGAGGCGATGCCTTTCCGAGTGGCGGCGGTGGCGCTACCACCATGGCGATGACTGGGTACGCGGAAACCTCGGGCATGCGAGAGGGTTTCGTCATAGCATTGAGCGACGCGGGTATTGTGAATTTCGGCGCCTTGTTGCAATCACCGGGAGCCAACGGTCCCACCGGATCCATCACCATCCTGCATGCTGAAAACGTTTTCTCCAATGGCCACGCGTTCTACGTGGGCAACTACAAAGACGCCTCCAACAGCAACCCCATGGCTTTTGTCTGTGAGACGGCGGCCAGCGGCACGGTCATTTGGACCCGTTTCTTGGATACAAGTTTCGGAAATGCCGCTGACGGAGACGTCGCCACCCACGTCATTCCCACGACCGATGGCGGATGCATCGTAAGCGGCGCTGTCAACCGCTGGACATCGGCAACCTCAGCCGCCCAATCGCCGTTTGCTTGGCGACTCGATGACAACGGCAATACGTCTTGGCAGACAGTGTACGAGATGAGTCCAGGAACGGGGGACACCTCGGATCAGATTGCGGGCAGTGCCCTGTTGATGGGGCAGGACCTCTGGCAGTTGGTCAACGTCAATGTCACCACCCCAGGTACGGGTTTCGCCCTGGTAAAATTGGATGCATCGAC